>WAQA01000022.1 GCA_015520475.1 Candidatus Bathyarchaeota archaeon
AATCCTTCAATGTCTTTCAGGTCCCTTCTCAGAAGGCTTGAGAGCTCCTTCCAGAAGGAGATGTTAGGTTTAACCTTGATCGACTCGAGATACCTCTTTAGACGCATCGTCAACTCCACCCCTCTCCTATCAAAGTCCATCAAGAGGATAACCTCGTTCCATCCGTACCTTTCAATCTCCTGAATCAGGCTCAGCATGCTCCTACCATTGGCCTTGGCAGGTATAATCATCCCCTTAACGTTTAGGCTCTCCAATGCTTTAACATCTCTTCTTCCCTCAACAATCACTGGGATTCCCCTAGACAATTCTGACGCTAAAGAATCCAGTAGATGATCAATCCTCTCGAGCTTCCTTTCTTCTCCAACCGATAATTCCACGTTCCGGATCCCAAAGATAAAAGGAAGAATCAGACATAAAATTTTTGCTGTTTGGGATGGGGATGCTCCATTACTCTAGGGGGATCAGCTGGACAGCCGTATATGATGCTTCCTCTTATAAGATGGGGAGAACTCCTCGGAGGGTTCAGTTAGAACCTTCATCTTAGATTCTGCCCCTAACCCTTCGATTCTCCGCTTCATCCTATCCACTTCTTCTCTGCCAACATGAATGGAGACGTCGATACTGGATTGATACTTCTCCGAAGGCCTTAGTAGGATTATCCGTCCACGCTCCCTCTCAAAGGCTTTATTATTTGGTAGGCTTGTGCCAGGTTCTAGACCAACCACATATCCATCCTCCAAGGAGCCCGTATTCTTCCACAGAGTGAAGTATGGGAGCTCATTTAGAGAGAATGAGAGGGAAACAGCTAGAGTCTCATCACTGTTCAGGAGCATAACGGATGTCCTCCCATCACTGTCACCCCTAAGTTTGAGGAAGTATACTTGCTCGATAAAGCCTGGCTTAGGTGGACCGAACATGTTAAATTCTTCGATTCCATCGGCAGCTATAGAGTCTCGAGGAGCAACCAGCTCTACAGGTGCCAGGAGGGTTGATCCATCCCCTAGGAATGGCGGCCCAAAATTGCAGTGATAGAGCAGCTGCATCTCATCATCAATTGATTTAAGGTTCTCAACAGAATCGATTATTCTGAGGATATTGCTGTTCGGATAGGTGATCGCGGAGGAGTACAGTTTGAGGTTTGAACCGAACATTGATCTCTCATAGACAACCCCTTCAACTCTAATCTCATATGGTTCATTCAATCCTACAGTTACCTCCAGCCTTTCAGCTGGAATATTGGCTATTTTACCGTGAAGTGTAAGTTTAATCTCTCTTCCTCTACCCATATTATCGGTTATAACGTCCATGCCTGGAGCCCCGAGGCTGCTAAGTCCACATCTTACGATCCATTCATTGAAGCCGTCAAGCCATCCTAATCCTCCTCTAGACTCGAGGTTTATTAGGCTTGGATGGACAGGAGTCTTCACAGGAGAGTTCCAGCCTAAATAGTACCCCTTGAAGCTTCCCTTCCACACACCCATCCCACGGGTTGGAACCAGAATAAACGATAGAGAACCATTATTCACCTCTACAATATCAACATGATCAGATAATCCGCCGTACAGCCTCCTCTTCTCTATCATCCACCCGCCCTCTCGCATTCCAAGATCATCGCTTGAGATGCTCCACTTCTCCACAAACACCTCCTTCTCAACATCTAAGAGCGTCTTCTTGAATATATCTCCAGAATAATATCTCCCCAACTCTTCTCACATCCCACCCTTAATCGAGTACAATAAGGATCAGATTCAGCTAGAAATAAAGTTTTAAAAGAGATCTTCTCGATGTTGGACTGCCTAGAAGTTAAGGAGGAGAACTTCAGGCATCATCCCCACCCTTACATGCTCATCTGGAGAGCTTGAAGGGTAGGTTAAGAGTGTAGGCTTAAACCTTTCGGATTCTATCAGCGGCTGGAAGATCCATAGAAGTATCGTTTATTGCTGGTTAAGAGATGCTGTGAGAGAGAATAGCTTCTAGATAGGGAATATTTTCGGATTCTTCAACAATTTTTTAATATTTGAGTTCCTCTACTTCTCATTGACTCTTTATGGTGATTTGGGATGCGGGAAGTTACTCAGGGCAGATTGCTCCTCATTTTAAGCGTGTTAACAATGATTGCATATTTTTGGGCGTTGTTTCTTTCTCCTCCTGACATGGAGTTCCTAGGGCGGAGTATAAGTCAATGGGCATTGATACTTCCCATACTAATATTCGTTTATCTATTTCTATTTGTTGTTGCATGGATAGGTTGGGCCATGGCTACTACTCCACCTCAACTGCAACTGGAAGGTGAAGGAGAGAAAGGGGAGGAGAAGTCTCTCTAGGATCGCTATATCTGCCCAGAGATAATCTTTTGGATGCTTCTGCAGATCATCATCTTAAGCATTCTGGAAAAAGCAACTTTATAAGAGGGGAGATTATGGGCTTTCATTGATTATTCAGGGAGCGGATATATATACATTATATAGTTAGAGAGCCTTGAACTTCTCAAACCATTTCTCATAGAGCAGCAGCATGTTAGGTGAGATGCTTGGTTTACGTTCTTTAAGTATCTCTGTGAAATCATTCATGGTTACTGCTCTCGGCTTCACATATGGATTATGAGCCTTCCCGGACTCGAAGAGTTCCCTGTTCACTTTCATCTGCGCTGACTGGCATATGTCGAATATATCGCTGCCTGAGAAACCCTCAGTTCTAGCCGCTAACTCTTTGAGGTCAACGTCCTCTGAGAGGTTTAGATCTCTGGTGTATAGCTTGAACATTTTGAGTCGGGCGGAGTAATTCGGCGGCGGAACATATATTCTCTTCTGGAATCTTCTGATGAAAGGAGCGTCTAAAGCCCAAGGCTTATTCGTTGCACCGATAACATATACCTGGATCTTGCTTTTCTTATCGATTATTCCATCCATCTCCTTTAAGAATTGGCTTCTAACCCTTATTTCTCCTCCAACTTCGTTCCGATGTATCCCCATAAGCGAGTCTAATTCGTCGATGAATATTATTGCAGGTGACTTTTGAGAGTGTTTCCTAGCCATCCTGAATATTCTTGCAACATTCTGTTCAGCCTCACCTAACCATTTAGACATTATCGACGCTGCATCGACTGAGAGGAAAGCGGCGTTTATCTCGTTGGCTACGGCGGCTGCAAGTAATGTTTTGCCGCATCCAGGGGGGCCGAAGAGCAGTATACCCCTCGGCCATCCTAAAGGGAAGAGTTCAGGTCTCAGGGAAGGATAGATTATGGATTCTTTAATCGCTCTCTTTGCATCTTCAAGGCCTACAACATCATCCCATTTGACTCCTGTAGGTTTCTCAAGTAGTGTCTCCTCAATCTTCACTTGCCCGTTACCGGATGGACTCTCCACCTCGGATCTACTGTTCACAGTGAAATCCTTAACCCAGAAACCCTTCAACGCTTTAACTCTGGTCTTATATATGTTTAGCCGTTGTATGTATATCTTGTTTAGATTATAGTTTGGATGCATTCTGACGAGTTTTAGGAGGCTCTCTATTGCTCTCTGATATGCTATGATAGCCATCTCCCGTTTTCCCTGTCTATCGAGTTCAACCGCTTGCCGGGCATATTTTACAGCTATCTCTTCCAGTTCTTCAGCCGCGTTCATAGGGCTCACTGTTCAATCCTTATTTTACCCTTCATCCGAAGCGCATCTAGAATGTTCAGAATTTCATTCTGTGAGAGGTTAAGCTCTTCTGAGCATCTTGCCAGTTCGATCTCACCGTTGTTTCGGTAGATGTAGTCTAGGACGAGTTCCTCCAGCAGGGATGGAGACTTATCCAAGTATATATTATCCTTCAAAAGTTTCTGAGGCTTCTCATCTTCCTCTTCACTGTAAATCTCGGATCCTCCGGCGGTTAGGGCTATGAGCTGCTTTCTAGCCAACGGCTTCATCCTTTCAGTCTCTGTTGGAGGTTCAGGAATCTTCTTCAGTAGTTCCTCCTCAACTATCTTCGAAGCCTCTCTAAGTATGTTCTCGGTTAACTCGTTCTTGATGATAACTGGCTCTATTATGCTTGTGTCTCCAATGCTTGTTGCATATAATATATCATTTACGATGCTGCTTAACCTCTCGATTTCAGGGGATACTGAGGGCATTACTTCAGCTAGGGATCCAAGCACACCCTTAACCTCACTGAATGTTCCCTCGATCTCCCTGACGGCGGAGCAGAACTCCATCAGAGTCTCCAATCTCAGAATTATCCTTTCAATCATCATCTCCGTCGAATTTATCAGGGAGAGTATCTTTCTTACTTCAGCCGCCTCATTAGCGTATATTACTGCTCTATCCTTCTGCCTCTTCTCCAACGAAGATATACATGCGTTGAATAGTTGATGCTCCCGCTTCCTTAACCTGTTAGATGCTATCTTGAGTTTAGAGCGCTGTTTATTCAGCTCCCTTAACGTCTTAACGATTAGATTATTTATTGATGTTCTTCTCTTCCGGATCTTCTTGAGCACGTAGGCTCCCTCCTCAAGTTGTTTATGGAGAGAAGATTTGGGAGAGAGTTTTATTTACTCCATCTGGAGCGTAACTGTTGATTCTGGCTTGGATTCAGCCTCATTTATATTCTCAGCCGTCTCCTCTGAGCTTTCAGTTTCCGGTTCAGATATCTCCTCTTGAACCTCCTCGCCGACTATTATATTATTCAGTGAATCTCTCATCTTCTTGAGGTTCTCGTTAAGTTCAATTATGTCCCTAAGCCCATTAAGCATGGAATGTAATGATCGCTTGTAAACCTCCTCCTCTACATGGCCGATTTCATATTCGATTTCAAGATGGGTCTTGGCCATATGGAGAGTCTCAAGTATCTCCTCGTTCTCCTTAATCTTCTCCTCTAATTCTTTGATTGTGTCCTTTGCTTCTTCTTTAAGCCTCTTAAGAGCATCTTCAAATTCAAGACTTAACTTTTCATATATGTCTGGTAAGATACGGTTCTCCTTTAAGAGTTTCTCCAGAACCTTCTTTTTTCTCCATATAAGCGGAATATTCTCTTTTATGGCATTAACCTTCTCATGTATATCTGAGAAGAGGAATACTTTCTCACCTTCAACATGCAGCCTCTCAACTGGGTAGCAAGAGTACTCTTTACCGTTGCCTTTAATGAGAACCTTCTCTATCTTTCCCGTTGGATCCGTCATGAAGGAGATTACCCTGCCAACTTCTATGTTAACCTCGTTTATGACAGGTTTACCTATCAGTGATAGAAGGTCCCTGCTTGACATGTTCACCATAATTTAAATCCCTCACAGATTAATAGTTCGTATATTCGTATTCTCCGGCATGTTCCTCTTGAGTTCTCAATGCAGGCAGCTCCGGGAACTTCTCTTTCATCCTCTGCTCCGCAACCATAGCTGCCTCATCAAGTATCCTCTTCGCATCTTCACTTGCAACTTCGAAGTCAGGTGATATACCTACTGTCTGACCAGCTTCTATCATAATATCATTCAGTAACATTCCAACCTCACCTAGCTCCTGCTCTGCATTGGGCAGTACACCGGCAACGCCGGACCGTACACTCTGCAGAACCTTTGTTGCAGGAGCTAGACTAGTCACTACATTCCCGAGCTGGGTGACAGTGCTTAATCTTAAAACAACCCTTTCAAGGGCTAGTTTAGCGTTCATTATGAAGCCAGCCATCTTACGGAGCTCTGCAAGCTCATTAGCGAATACGCTGGCTCTCTTCATATCATGATTTGAGTATGCATCAACAACTTTGGAGAAGAGGAATCTATCTCTTTCAGTTAACCGGTTAAGTGTACTCTCTAAATATTGTACTTGAGCCTCTATCTTTCTTATAGCTTGTTCTATCCGATGTTTCAGGGGGACTTTAGGTTTGATGATGGATCTTATACCCCTCTTTCCCCGTTCATCCCATTCTCTAGTGAATTTAGATGACAATTACTCTCTCACCTTTGAGGATTAATTTCTAGGAGGAATTATAAGATTCCTAATATGCTGAGATTTATCATCATATATACTAGAGTATTGGATCAGGAAGCTTTGAAACATATTTTTGTCTTTTTAGGCCTGATAGAAACTGGAAAATTTACTTTCTCATTAAAAAGAGAAGAGAGGAATCATAAAGAATCTATGATTGGACCCGTTTGAGCTGACTCTTATACATCTGGAGAATCTCTTTAACGGTTGTAGCGTCCTCTGCAGATTTGTCCAGTCTATATCTTCCAGTGAACCTTGGAAAGCGAATGGCTAATCCACTATTCTTCCTTATGCTTCCCAGTGCACATGTATGTATAGGGCTTAAGGTTATCTCGGCGCCTATAACCTCAATCACAACCTTCGGTTCGAACCATACATCTGCATCTATATTTGCGTTGACTCTTGGATGGCGATGGGGAATGATATATGGCTCCATAAGCTTAGGAATCTTCTGGAGATCTTCATCTGTAAAGCCTGAACCGCACTTACATACCGTATCAAAGACGTCTCGCTCATCATTGTAGGCTGCTAATAGGAGTGCGCCATAGGTTCCGGCGCGCTTCCCCCTTCCATGGAAAGCCGCAACAACAACTAGGTCAACCGTGTCAGACATCTCACTCTTATAATCTCTTTTATACTTTATCCAGAGCCATCCCCTAGCTCCAGCCTGATATACCGAGTCGTTATTGAGGGATTTGCAGACAAGCCCCTCACAGCCGTTCTCGATAGCCTCCTCAAAGAATCTCTCCAGCTCTTCAGGATCATCCGTTATTATATACTTGGCGATTGATATCCGATTATCTTCTTTAACTATCTTTCTCAGTACCTCATGGCGATGCGGGTATGGTTTAAGGGTTAAGTCCTCCCCATCAACATATAGTACATCGAATACGAAGAGGGAGACGGGATACTTCTCAATTGACTTTTTAATATCATATTTTCTTCTTCTATGCATCAGCTCCTGGAAGGGCCTCATCTCTCCAGTATCCGGGTCAACAGCGACGCATTCAGCCTCGATAATGGCTTCTTTAGCTAGGATATTCTCTCTGACGATATCTGCGGCGTCAGGGTACTGATCAGTTATTCTCTCCAGCCGTCTAGAGAATAGTGTAACTTCATCCCCTCTCTTGTGAGCCTGGATTCTCTCACCATCATACTTATACTCTGCAATGCATTTCCCACCTAGCTTCTCAAGTATTTCATTAGGTGAACTCAGCCTCTCAGCGAGCATAGGCCTTATCGGCTCACCTACAGAAACCTTGAACTTCTTGATTCCGTCGATTCCCTGCTCCGCAACTATCTTAGCCACCTTCCCTAGGTCAGAAGAGATATTATATGCGCGCTCCAGAACTTCTCTAGCTTCTTTTCCTCCTCCATACGCAATTGCCAACGCATCTAGAACGGTCATATCAGCTATGCCAAGCCTCAACTTTCCAGTTACGGTTCTCAGGATATACTTAGCTTCCTTTGGCGTCGCATCCATCAGCAATCCCGTGAGTAACCGAATCTTCAAGTCTACAGCTCCAGAACCTGATGCCTTAGCCATCTTATCGAGGGTCTTGTAGACGGTTTCAACAGTTAACGGTTTCCGGAAGAGGGATATCTGAGTCTTTTTAGCTAGGAACTTCTCCGCGGTCTCGCCTAGATCTCCAGTCTTCTCTAGGTCGCTTTGAATCTCATCCTCCCTATATCCAGTAGCCAGAGCAACCGATTTAACAGCTAGTCTCTCAGCAATTCCAATTTCAATCCCTAAAAAGTCAGGGTAGAGCTTGCCTTGAGTTAAATATACAACTTTATCGATGAGCTCTTTAGGTGTCTTCTTCAATAGATCCACGAGATAATCAGTCATCTCAAGCCTCTTAGTTGTATTCTCAATCTTCTCGTATGCCTCAGCGACAAGGGAATATCTCATTATAGGATCTCTCCAACTAGGATTGGAAGTGAAGGAATCGTTTACTTCTTCGCTAACATAACAAATCCGCAGAGCATATTTATTACGCCTAGAATACCCATGATAATCACTATGATTTTAGGAGTTAATATTGCTTTAACAGCGGGTATGCCTGGAACGGTCAGGGATGGATAGAGCAGATACTGAAGAGAGAAGAATAGTGTGAGGATACCCGCAGTAATCATTAAACCACTTATACTTTCACCTATCCTCTCCGCAGCCTTAAATACTTTGATCCTCTCCTCCTCAACAGTATCGGTTACTATTTCAGGTTTCTTGGCAACTGGAACCTGCGGTAGTTTTACTGTAACCTCTCGCTCTTCCTTCTTCTTAGACATAATTAAATCTCTATCTTTAAAAAGTATCTTATAAAGTTTGGATCCTACAGCGTTATCTTTGATAGAAGGTAGCAGTGTACCTCTCCGTCTCAATCTGCATCTATAATCTGTAGTTTATGGCTTCTGTCTCCTATCGATCACGTTGAATACGCCGCTCAGCAGGAAGATTATGCATGAAAGAATTAATAGATCAACTATTATATCGCTCTTGAACATTTGCGGTCCCGAGATTATCCCTGTCTTAGCGAGGACAATCGTTATCGCCATCATCGCAGCCACTCCGAAGTTAACCCCTCCAACGGCTAAACGTAAACGTTTATACCCCATCATCCTTAGGTGATAGATTATTATGGTGAAGAGGATGAACTCGAATCCCAAGAACAGAGCTGAGCTCTCAACGAATATTATGAGTAAAGATGCAAATAGAACCCCGATTATGGGGGTGAATGGATAGAGGGGGGTTTTAAACGGTTTTATAAGCCTCGGCATACTCTTCCTCAGCTTTAAGAGTGATATGTTGACGATTGCAAAGATTAATAGGGAGGCAAAGTTCACAACATAACCTACAAATATGACTAGTCCTGTTGCGGCGAAGAGTATAGCTAGAATTGAACCTGATATAACTACTAAGTTACGTTCACCAATAATTTTGGGTGATGAGAGGACTAGCTTGGGCATGTATCCATCTCTAATCATAGCTGAGACTATGCTGGTCTGTATGCTCATAGCCGTCGTTATCGACATGATGGCTGCAGATATGCCAGCTAGGTTTAGTAGGTCCCCGCCAGCCGGGCCTAGAACCTTCCCAGCGACGTATGTAAGGTATGGAACTGGAGATTCATCTCTAGGCTGGGAGACTCCTACAGCAAAGAACGCTACGCTACAGTATGTTATTATCAGGATTATGGAGGATAGGATGGCTGCTCTTGGAATGTTCTTACCAGGCTCTTTTATCTCAGCACCCTTCACAATTAATGCTCTAACCCCGAAGAACATGCTGAAGGTGTACATGACTCCTGAAAGGACTCCTGAAACCCCATTGGGAAAGAACGGCTGCATATTACCTATTCTGAAGCCATTAATTAGGCTGGCTGAATTGAAGGCTGCAAATATGGCTATGAAGGCTATCACGGCTGCAACATCAACTTTCCTTACCTCCTTCATATTTATGATTGTGCAGATGAGGATTATTGATATAGATGCGAACTGAGGGTTCACTGGAATGAAATATTGGATCATCTGGGCGAACCCTATTGCTGACAGGGATATCGTGAATATACAGGCCATCCACTTAAGCCATCCAACAAGGAAGGATAGGAATCCGCCGAAGGATGCCTTAACAAAGGTATATTCAGCGCCCTCCTTAGAGATTGAAGTTCCAAGTTCACAGTAACTTAGCATTGTAAGTATATTCAGTAATCCGCTTATTAGGAGGGAGATGACTACGGCTGGACCAGCCAACATAGTTGCATGCTCAAGTAAAGTGAAGAATTCGATTCCGAATGCTCCGCTCAGACTGATTATGACCGCGCTGAATAAACCTAAACTCTTCGTCTTATCCGTCTCCATAACTAGCCCTTCTTAGGTATGAGCCACTCATACAGTATTAATAACCCACTTATAATCGAGAAGGATCCTATCATCGAGAGTAATAGGATGTATAATGGGACATAACTGGATGTTATCTTAAGGATCTCCCTAGCCCTAAAGAAGCTCGGATTATAATAGATTAGATCTGAGATTATGATTGCTGAAAACCCTAATATAGCCTGGAGTATACCGATTATGGAGGCTAAAGCCTCTATAGGTTTCATCTAACATTACCTCAGGAACAGTATTATACCGGATATTAGATCTAATGCTCCAACCACAACTAGGATAACC
>WAQA01000023.1 GCA_015520475.1 Candidatus Bathyarchaeota archaeon
GTCCATTTATGGTGACTGTTGTTTTATTGTATGGTGGAAGTCCGCTGTCTTTCCCAACTGTTCCCGGAGGCAAAATCACTTTGACGGATATCCTATCTATATTACTGTTTAGGACTGGATATAGGGGGAATTCAGCCTTAAACTTCTCTGGAAGCGGAGTTATGAGGTTTGAGAGTACCCATATAACGTTAAACCTGTATGGACTTCCAGCCTCCCCCCTCAATTTAATCCTTAGCATGTAGTATCCTTCAGGGACGCTTCCCTTCTCTGTAATGGTTAACCTTCCTCTCCCATCATAGGCGAATACATCCGCCACTTTACCCCGATACTCTCCAGGTATCCCAACAGATATGTTCGCTGGGATGCTGCCTGAGAGATTAAAGGTATCATTTATTATTATGATGCCTCCAACCTCTATCTGGATGATCCTATCAACATGTACCCTGATGTCTCCTCTCTTCACGCTTATGTCTTCACTGTAGGAGGCAACTGTAGACGCTAGGATCAACGGTGTTAATAAAAATATGATCAAGTATGTTCTTCCTAATCTCTGATTCAACCTCTTCAACCGCCGCGAAATCCCTTCCTATTAATTTTTCTTTCTTTTATAAAAACTCTTCACCCTCTCCATTAATTATGTGAGGGCTGATGCTGCATCATAAAACTGATCTCTGATGTTAAGTGTATGAGAGTATCTTTCTATCCTTCAAGGTGATGTATGGCGATATTGCCCTAGCAAGGCTTAAACCGAAGATTCTCTCCACATCGGATAAGTAATGGATCCTCTTCTTCTCCCTAACCTCCATTATCCTCTTCGCTCTTTCAGGTCCTATCCCAGGGATCCTGAGCAGTTCACCGTATGATGCTGTATTCAGATCTACCGGGAACATGTCTGGATTCTTCTTTGCCAATGCAAGTTTAGGGTCGATGTTAGGTAGGAACCCTCTCTCATCGATTATCTGGATGAAGTCCTCAGTTCTGAAGCCGTAATCCCTTATCAGGAATGATGCTTGATACAGTCGATATTCCCTGCTCAGTGGACATACCGGTCTATTCTCAAGTGGTGTCTGAAGTACAGGTTCGAAGCCGCTGTAATAGATTCTTCTTAAACCAGCCTCCCTATAGAGCCATTCTGAAACTTTAATGTATTGTAGATCGTTGTCGTCTACCGCTCCAACTATTATCTGCGTGTCAACTCCAGCTCTTCCATAGCCGAATCTAGATGACTCTCTCTCCCTCTCCATCCTTTTAACCTCGCTGGATATCCACTCCAACCTTTTGATGACATCATTCTCGAACTCTCCCTTATCTGGGCATAGCTCAGAGAAGATCTCACTGTTCGGAGCCTCCAAGTTTATTCCAACCCTATCAGCCAGCTGGACAGCCTCTCTAATATAGGATCGATCCACTCCAGGCATCAGCCTTAAATGTATGTATCCATCATATCCGCTGTCTCTGAGGATGCGGAGAACCTCCAGTTGCCTCTCAGTTGTATAATCCGGATCCCTATATACTGTTGATGATAGGAAGAGCCCCTCTATCTTCCCCCTCATCCATAAATGTAAAGTTACTTTGACGAGCTCCTCTGCCTCCCATCTCTCCCTATGACATATCCTATGAGATCTGAAGGCGCAGTATTTACAGTCATTTTTGCATATACTTGTTAGGAGGGTCTTTAACAGTGGAACTCTTCCACTTCCAGCTGAAGCCTCATATACAGGTACGATGTGACGGTCCCATCCTGCTCCAAGAGTTAAATATCTCCATTTCCTGTTAATGGTCATTTTGAAACTGCAACCTTTCCTCTACACATGAAAATAAATGGTCTATATAAGATAAAAACGTTAAATGTAGGTGAAGTCAGGACTTACATCGCCGGTACAGGAGAAGAGATGCGCATGAATCTACTACCTAAGAAAGTATCACAAGTAGTCAATAACAATAAAAAGCGTTAAGGACCTAAAAACCCCACATATATAGTTGGAAGGGGAGCGATGTAATGTTGAAAGGCGCAGATATTCTTGTTTCAGAACTCAAGGATCAAGGAGTATCCTGGATATCAACATTATGTGGAAACGGATTGAATCAGTTCTACATCTCATGCAGCAGAGCTGGAGTCAGACTGATAGATACGCATAATGAGCAGGCGGCAGCCTACATAGCCGATGCCTACGCCAGATTAACAGGTAGGGTTGGAGTATGCGCCGTAAGCAGCGGAATTGCACATTCGAACGCCCTAACAGGGGTGGCTAACGCATACTTTGATGGGGCGCCGCTCCTCCTAATAACAGGTGCAAGCGTCGGATACGGAGCTGGCCGAGGAGTATTCCAAGAATTTGATCAAGTGGCTCTGGCAGCGCCAATCTGCAAATATGCAAAGGCCGTTACTAGGATAAGTGACTTAGCATATCTGGTTAGGGAGGCCTTTGCATATGCATTAAGTGGACGTCCAGGACCAGTCCACCTGACAATCCCAATAGATATAATGGAGGGTGAGATCGAAGAGGGAAGCGGCAGACGAGGAAGGAAACATTCTACAGATTCAATCAGAGGATGGCCTGACCATAACTTGATAGTTGAAGCGGCTAAGATGATTATGGAGGCTGAGAGACCCCTCATCATAGCTGGAAGCGGCGTATTCTATGATGGGGGACAGGAGAGCCTGATGAGATTCAGTGAAGAGACTTCCATACCCATAGTTATACCGATCTGGGATAGAGGATCAGTTGATCAACCCCACCCGAACTTTTTAGGTGTGATAGGAGCGGCAAGCGGTGAAGCACGTACACTTGAAGATGCAGACCTGATAATTCTGGCTGGTGCAAGGGTTGATTATAGAGTTGGATTCCTGGAACCGCCGAAGGTTAGGGAGGACTTGAAGATTATACGGATAAGCAGGGACATATGCGAGTTGAGACAGGGAATCGAACCTAACATAGCCATCCCAGCCAGTTCAGCATCAGTATTCAAATATTTAACCGAGGAGTTGAAGAGGCTTGGATGGAAGCCGAAGAAGGAATGGCTGGATGAAGTGAAGGAACGTTGGCGCATCTTCCGTTCAAGATGGACTGGAAAGCCTCTACAGATGAATAAGCCGATAAGTGGAAGACATATAGTTGAGGCTATAAGGCCCCTATTGAAAGAAGACCTCATATTCCTGATAGACGGCGGAAACATTGGTCAATGGGCCCACATGATACTTGCCGACTCCCATTATCCAAGTTATTGGTTGACCTGCGGGGCCAGCGCAGTTGTCGGATGGGGGATTCCAGGAGCCATGGGCGCCAAGCTAGCGTATCCTGACAGACCGGTCCTCCTCCTCTCAGGAGATGGAGCCTTCAGCTTCACCATAACAGAGCTTGAATCGGCAGCTAGACATAGATTGCCATTCGTAGCTGTAGTAGCCAATGACAGCGCCTGGGGCCTAGTCGTATCTGAACAGAGACGCAGATTTGGAGAGGAAGGAGTAATCTCCAGCAGGTTTGGAGATATAAGGTTCGATATGATCGCTAAGGGATTAGGCGCTGAAGGATTAAGGGTTGAGGATCCTAAGGATTTAACATCAACCATTCAGACAGCCCTCTCAGAGGATACGCCTGTCGTAATAGATGTCCCAACATCCCTGAAGGGAACAATAGACTACAAGTAATCCAGAACATCAATCAGACCGATTGAAGCGGCATGGAAAAAGCTTAAATCTGAAGAATGAAAGAATAGTGAGAAAACCTATGGGGGATATTGTGAAGACAATGTTCAAGTTTTCATCTCCTCAGAAGGTTTATGAGATAGGTGGAGTGAAGATCGGCGGGGAGATAGGTGAGAACCCAACAGTCATGATTGGAAGCATCTTCTAC
>WAQA01000024.1 GCA_015520475.1 Candidatus Bathyarchaeota archaeon
ATCTACGATAAGACCGGTCTGGAAGGGTGGGGGAAGATTCACTGGATTCCCCTAAGCTTCCTCTCCTCTCTAGTTTTAGCTATGCAGTATTCAATCTGTTCTATCGCTGTTCCAAGATAGTTCTCCGGATTTAATGTTTCATCTATCTCTTCCTTTGAGAGCATCCTTGAAACCGTTTGATCCTCTAGGAGAACATCCCTGAATGGTAGGTTTTGTGATGCGCTCTTTATCGCCAATCTCCTTATGAGTTCATGTGCCTCCTGCCTACTCATACCCTTCCTCGTAAGTGCAAGCATGACAGCCTCAGACATTATCCTTCCCTTGGTGAGGTTAATGTTCTCCTTCATCCTTTCCTCATCAACTTCAAGGTTTGAGAGTATCCCTATCATCAGATGCAGCATATAATCAACTATTATGCATGCCTCTGGAATTATGAACCTCTCTGATGAGGACTGGGTGAGATCCCTCTCATGCCATGTGGGAATGTTTTCTAGGGCAGGTATCACCAAGCTCCTCATTATCTTGGCTAATCCACATATCCTCTCACATAGTTCCGGATTCCGTTTATGCGGCATCGTTGAGCTCCCAACCTGCTTATCCCTCCTGAATGGTTCGAACACCTCAGCTATCTCTGTTCTCTGGAGCTCACGGATCTCCGTTGCCATCTTATCGAGTGTCGACGCTATTATCGCGAGTAAACAGATTAACTCGGCATGTCTATCCCTCTGAATTATCTGTGTTGTTATCTCAGCAGCCTTCAAACCTAACCTCTCCATTACGAGCCTCTGAATCATCCTTGCTTTAGGTCCAAGCCCAGCCTGCGTTCCAACAGCCCCACTCATCTTACCAACTAAAATTCTACTTTTACACTCATCAATCCTCTTTATGTGCCTAGATATCTCCCTCATCCAGACTGACAATTTGAAGCCGAACGTTGTCGGCAGTGCATGTTGGCCATGGGTCCGTCCAATCATGATGGTGCCCTTATATCTCTCAGCGGCTTCTAGGAGGACACGTTCTAAATCATCCAGCCTGCGTCTTATAATTTCCACTGCATCCTTAAGTTGGAGGGCTGTGGCTGTATCCAGTATATCTGAACTTGTCGCTCCATAATGTACATATGCCCCGCTTGAACCGCATACCTCAGCCAAGGCCCTGACAAGCGACATTACATCATGCTTGATCTCCCTCTCTATCTCTTTAACTCTGCTGATCTTGACGTGCTCTGTTGTTGCCATCTGAACTATTCTTTCAGCGTCGGCTTTAGGTATGTTGCCGACTTCTCCATGAGCCCATGCCAATGCAGCCTCGACATCCAACATCCTCTGCAGCCTATTCTCCTCATCAAATACCCTGAGCATCTCCGGAGTTCCATATCTTCCAGTATCGATTGGCAGTATAGGCATAAAATCACCCTCTCAGATAATAAGAGTATTACCAAGTGGTTATTTTAATGTATGGTGTCTGTTCTGTCCCGGTAATCCCTTAAAGGGTTTTACCTCCGTTTTTTAATGAATGCTTCCCTCTTCTCTTCGTATTCTTGTCTGCTCATCATGGATCTTGCAGGTATACCTTTCACCACGGTTTCCGGAGGCACATCCTTTGTTACTACGCTTCCAGCAGCGATCACCGAGTTCTCATGTACTGTTACGTTTGGCAGTATGGTTACGCATCCACCGATAATCACGTTATCCTCTATTATTGATGGCGTCATGCATTTGCTGTTGGGAAATCTATCGTTTAGTAGGCTTGTGTTTGGGCCTATGAATACGTTGTCGCCTACTTGGCATCCATTCGAGATTGTTACGTGAGCCTGTATTATGCAATTCTTACCTATTACAACATCTCTACCTATGTCGCAGAAGCTGCCTATGCGTGTTCCGTCACCTATTCTTGTATTGTCCCCTATCACCACATAGTTCCATATGACAACGTTTCCACCGAACCTAACGTTCCTACCTATTATCACGCCTCTCCCTGTTTTAGGCTTCAATAGGCAGGAATCCTCTTCTAGGCTTCTATCCTTCTCTTTCATGTTAAGGTTTAAAAACATTTAAAGATTTAAGGATTTGGAGGTGCCTCTATATGAATCCTAATGATGCCTGATATCTTCATTGATGTTCTCATCGGCTGGAAATGCAAGCCTCCAAGCATCTTCTGTTCTGCTCAGATCTCTGCATGCCCCCTAATATCCCCCCTCAATTTTGAATGTTGGCTTTGAATGGTCTTCCAATGCCCAGATAGGCTACTCCCCTAGGAGGATGCCTCCAATCCTTCACTACATGTCGGCCGTCTATAACGCCGATCCTCTCCTTATGCATCTTATCCCTTAAGTACTGAAGAGTTATCCCTCTGTATTCTGGGTGGTCAGTAGCGATTATAGCAATATCTGCGTCGCTTAATGCTTCATCGAGATCCATCGTTAATCTGAATCCCAACTCCTCCAATAATGGATCCTTAAGAACGTAAGGATCAGTAACCACTATACTTTCTATTTCAGCCTTAACCAGAGCATTTATTAAATCGTATGTTGGTGAAAGTCTAGTGTCATCAACTCCTCCTCTAAAGGCCAATCCTAATACTGCTACTCTAGGTTTCTCCAGTTCAAGTCTGGAAGCCATCTGCATAGTCAATTCAGCCGTATATCTAGGCATAAGGGAGTTTATTCTTCTGGCAGCTCTCGTTAAATCCATATTAACGCCTAGATCCTCTGCAACGTCCATTAAGAAGAGCGGGTAGACTGGGATGCAGGCTCCTCCAACACCTATCCCCGGCCTATGGAGGTGACAGAAGGGTTGGGAGTTGGCTGCCTCCGCCATCTCATCATAGTCTATACCTATCTTGGACGCTAGAATCGCCAGTTCATTGGCTAAGGCTATATTTACATCCCTATAGACTCCCTCAGCTAATTTCTCAAACTCGGCGACGGTTGGAGAACTGACTATCCTAATCCCCCTCTTAGCGATTCTACTATAAAGTTTACCGACGATCTCACTGCTTCTCTGACCTATCCCTCCAATAATCTTTATGTATCTCTCCTCTATGTCCTTGAGTGCTCTGCCTATGT
>WAQA01000025.1 GCA_015520475.1 Candidatus Bathyarchaeota archaeon
GAGATAATGCTTGAGAGAAGACAGAAGATGAGGAGGAAGGCTTTAAGTCAGATATTCTTCGGAAACATGCTTGCTCTATTTATGATATTTATATTGATAAGTTACTTGGTCTTTCTTGTCTTTCAAATGTATACTCCGATAATTCTTGTTCTCTCCCAACTCATCATCATCCTCTTTGCTGATAAGATCATGATGAAGGTTGGGGATTGGCCTATAACAAGTGATAACCCTGACGTTTACATACTGCAGTATCATATACCACCTGAAGAGTTCAACGATTTTATACGTAGATTCAGCCGTGAAACCCTGCTTGAAATAAAAAGGAAGATATATGAGAGGACGCTGGCTGTAGAGGACTTTATAGATGTCAGGAGGGTATTGGAGGTTTTTAGGGAGTACGGTATAAAATGTGACTCTTCATTCCTATCAACAAAGAAGATAAATGTTTACCGTTTAGTAAAGGAGGCTGCTGAAAGATTCAATATACCCATGCCCAAAATAATGATAGCGAATGTTATAATTCCTAATGCTGGGGCTACTGGTCCAAGTCCAAGTCGAGGTTTAATCCTCATCACTAGCGGTTTGCTGGTGCAGCTGGAGGAGGATGAGATACTCAGCATAATAGGTCATGAGATAAGTCATCTGAAGAGGAGGGATCCACTCGCCCTCTTTGCTTTAACATCCACCGAGTATCTACTTAGGGTGTACGTTCTACTCCGTTACATCTTCTATTTTGGCTTCTTATACTTCTTCGTAGCCATCAGCGGAATATACTTCATAGCAAAATTCTTTGAGGCGAGGGCTGATCTGGAATCTGCGATAAGAATTGGGAAGCCGAAGGTTCTAGCAGATGCCCTTAGAAAGATAGGTTTCAGGAGGATTCAGGTTGAGAGGATGGAGCAGGGGAAGTGGAGTAGCTGGCTTGGAATGGATCCGCATCCTCCAGTATCATTTAGGGTTTCACGTCTAGAGAACCTTGAGGATCCATCGAGAATAAAGTATCCGTTTATAAGGTCGATAATTGACTGTGTAAATGGTCTGCTTGGAAGATGAGGGATAAATCCTTCCGGGGGAATCTCCTGCTTATCCATCCTCGAATAGGAAGGAGAACTTCTCGTCAACTGTCTGAGAACTTAACTTTTCATATGCTTCAACGCTGCCTACATCATACCAGAACGCATCTGAGACGTAACCATAAACTTCTCTTCCATCCCTTATCAGGTATGGGATGACGTCCCCCATCAAATCAACATTCTCCTTCTCGTTCCATAGTGGCTCGATACTCTTCAGTATTCCACCCTCCAATACGACGATTCCTATACTGACGGGCTTCTCAAGTTTCGGCTTCTCTATGAATCCCCTTATTCTTCCATCGGCATCTAACTCTGCAACTCCAACCCTTACCGTGAATCCTGATGATAGGGCAACAGTGGCTACGGCTCCTCTCCTCCTATGGAACCCTATCAGATCCGTCAGCTCCAGATTCGTTAATATGTCTCCATAATAGACCAGTATTGTATCGTCGACGTCTATGACCTTCTTCTTGAACGCGTTGAGCATCGAGCCAGCTGTACCCTTACATTTAGGATCATCATATATGTATGTTATCTCAACATCGAATCTGGATCCATCATTAAAGTAGTTTATTATCTGTTCAGCTTTATAGTCAACTAAAAAAATAAGATCTGATATTTTATTGAATCTTAAGAGTCTAACGATATATTCTAGCAGCGGCTTCTGTTTTGAGCCTATTGGAATCATGGCTTTCTGAAAGTAGTATGTGATTGGTCTAAGTCTCTTTCCAGGTCCCCCGCAGAGAATCAAACCCTTAACGTCTCCCATCTGAATAACCCTCTAAAGAATGTCAACTTTGTTATTTCGTCTTGTTTTCTTCTTTCTTTTCCTGTTGCTCTTCACCTTCCTCCTCCGATTCTTTCTCTTCGCTCTCTATCTCAGTCTCTAACTCTTCAATGGGCTTCGGAGGAGGAGTTGTAGCCATGGTCCAGCCTATCCATGCGCCTATAAACATGACTGCAAGAAAGGCTATTAAGACCACTGTAGCTACAGCCCAGAACTGTAGGCTTTCAGGTGGGATTCCTATTAGGGGTGACACTGAGGAAGGCGCTACCAGGACGATGACGTAGCCGATGGCTACGACGAGGCAGACTATGAAAATTAAAGCTCCGATTGCCTGATCCTTACTTGCCAACATCTATCACCATATTAAGCAGATTTTTAGGCATCTATCTAATAAGGTTTTCCTATAAAATTATTTTTTGGGCTGTTTTATGGTTCTACGGTGGATCCAGCCTCGGAATTTCACTCTTAAACTATTCCATCCTCATTAGCATTATCCTAATATAAGTAAGCTTATATTCCAGTAAATATTAAATGGGCGAGAAGACCATATTTGGTACTTGGAATAACGAATAATCGGAAGGCAGGTTTTCTGGTTTGAACGATTCCTCTGGGAAGAGTGTTAAGAGAAAGATGTTGGCGGCTAGAGAGGATTTAGCGGATAAAATATCTGAGATCGCTAAGAGGAAGGGAACCCTCTACGACTTTATAAATGAAACTTTACAGGAGGTTATAAGGGCTGATGCGTTAGGCCTATCTCTTAGAGAAATAATCGATGAGAGAGGCATAATAAAGATGGCGAAGGATTCAGGTTTCATCTTCGTCCCTGAAAGGCTCTGGTATGACCTGATTGAGATGGCCCATCAACATTTAGGGAGGGAACTGGAGAATTTATGGTATGAGAATGGACGGTGGTACGGCAGATACTATGGTGACATAGAAGTTCTCAAGAAGAATCTGAAGAGGATAATCTGGGATATTTCAGAGCTGGACATATACTCTGAAGGGGACATGTTAATCGTTAAATGTATCAGTTCAAAATATTCTAGGGCGTGCTCTATGCTCTTCGGTAAATTCCTAGAGGGAGCTATGAACAGTTTAGGATATAGTCTTGTAGAAGGAGACATCTCTAGAAGCGTGATAAACCTCAAATTTAAATTGATGAAGGATTGTTAGATGCCTAAAGGCTATAAAGGGATGAAGCTCATAAGAGCTCCGGAAGATCTAGTTTCAAGATTGAGTGAAGCGTCTAATCGTGAGGGTAAATCATTCATAGATTTTGTTACTCAAGCTCTTGAGCAGGCCTTGAGGGCCCATAGAATGAACCGCTCTCTAAAGGAGATAGTTGACTTTTACAAGCTTATTATGATGCAGAAGGAGGCTGGACTTATAATTGTTCCCTCTGAAACTCTGAACAGACTTATAGAGATGTTATATCCGGAGAAGAAGGAGGTTCTCCATGAGATATGGTTTGATTCTGGAGTGTTATATGGAAAGTACTTGGCGGCTAAGATTAAGGATGAGGATCCAATCGTCAAGCTCGAGGAGATATTGAAGGTTATAGGATGGAACCTTAAAGAAGTTGAATTTAAAAGGATGGATGGAGGCTCTATATCCTTTAAATGCGTATCTTTCACGTTGCCTCTTGAGGATACTGTTCTGCTAATGAAGTTCATTGAGGGAGTGATGAACTCCCTCGGTTATAAACCGGTGAAGCAGGACTACTTAAGGGGGATGATAGAGATGGAATTTAAAAGGGGAGATGTCTAATGGATGATCCCTGCAACAATTAAAGTTTTATTATCGATTGTCTGAGAAGATATCGGACTAAATATTAATGGTGATGTAGAGGTTGAAGCCTAAAATAGGGTTTATAGGATTGGGCGTTATGGGGAAGCCTATGGCCCTAAACCTCCTATCCGCAGGATATCCAATGATAGTTTGGAATCGGACACGTTCGAAGATGGATGATGTCGTTGCTAGAGGGGCTGAAGCGGCATCGTCACCTAAAGAAGTAGCTGAGAAATCAGATGTTGTGATAACGATGGTCTCTGACTCCCCTGATGTTGAAGAGGTTATTCTAGGCCCTTCAGGGGTGATTGAGGGTGCTAGGGAAGGTTTAATAGTGATTGATATGAGCACGATATCACCTGAAGTTACAAGGCGTATAGCTGAGAGGCTCTCTGAGAAGGGCGTGAAGATGCTTGACGCTCCGGTTAGCGGGGGAGATGTCGGCGCCAGGGAGGGGACATTATCGATAATGGTTGGGGGGCCGAGAGAAGTGTTCGAGAGATGCCTCCCAATATTCAAGGTTTTAGGGAAGAGAATAACATATATGGGCCCGAACGGTGCTGGTCAGATGACGAAGCTCTGCAATCAGGTGATATGTGCACTGAACATTCAGGCTGTATGTGAAGGGTTGATACTCGCTGCAAAGGCTGGACTTGACTTGGAGAAGCTCCTTAATGTCGTAACAGCTGGTGCTGCAGGCTCATGGATGCTCTCTAATCTGGGGCCGAAGATGTTGAAGAGAGACTTTAAGCCAGGCTTCAAGATAAAGCATCAACAGAAAGATATAAGGTTAGCCCTCTCAGCCGCTGCAGCGTTAAACCTACCGTTACCAGCCACATCCCTTGTACATCAGATATTCAGGATAGCTGAGGCTGAAGGGTTGTCGGAGAAGGGAACGCAAGCCTTGATCACCGCGATGGAGAAGGTGGCGGGCGTCAAAGTGGAAGCGTAGAGAGACGAATCGTTAGAATAAGGTTTAGTGGTGTTCTTTTTGGCTGGGAAGATTAAGGTTGGAGCTGCAGGTCTAATCCATGATCATGTATGGAAGATCCTTAAAGAGTTCAGGATGATTAGAGGGGTGGAGGTTGCCTGTGCCGCTGACATGAATGAACCTCTGCTTGAGAGGGTGAGGGAGTATGGGGTTAAATCAACCTATAAATCATATGAGGAAATGCTTGGTAAGGAGGACTTAGACGCTGTCATAGTCTACACTGAGAATAGTCGCCACGCTGAAGTAACAGAGCTAGCCGCTGAGAGGGGAGTCCACGTTATGGTTGAGAAGCCTATGGCCGCCAATCTGGAGCAGGCGCAGAGAATGTTCAGGGCCGCGATGAAGTCAGGAATAAAACTTATGATAAACTATCCTGCAGCATGGTATCCAGCTATTAGATACGCATATAAGCTTGCATCGGAGGGATCTATCGGTCGAGTATATCAGGTGAGGTATAGAGCTGCACATGAAGGCCCTAAGGAGATAGGATGCTCAAAATACTTCTATGAATGGTTATATGATGAGAGGTTGAATGGTGCTGGTGCCTTTATGGATTTTTGCTGTTATGGAGCTAACATGTGCAGGTGGATTCTAGGCGTTCCAGAGAAGGCTGTTGCTTTTGGAGGAACATACGTAAGAGATTACTTGGCGGTTGAGGATAACGCTGTTCTCTTAATGGGATATGAGAGGGCTCTAGGAATATCTGAGGCTTCATGGTCGCAGATAGGGGAGGGGATTCCGCCGAAGCATACGTTGATAATGAATGGTGGTGAAGGAGTCATAGCCGCTAGACATAAAGTTAGAATATATACTTCTGAAGGGAAGGGGTGGACGGTTATGGATCCTCCAGCGTTAGAGGAGGGATATAGGAATGGACCTGAACATTTCATAACATGTATAAGGGAGGATAAGCAGCCTGAAAGTATAGTCTCTCCCTCATATAATAGGGATGCACAGGCAATTCTTGAAGCAGGACTTAAATCTATGAAGGAAGACAGAATAGTTTACATAAATGAATTAAACATATAGTTATGGTTGGAGACGATGGATATGATCAAGGTTGGTCTAATCGGCTGCGGCAGGATAATGCCTGCCCATCTCCATGGATATAAAGCCCTCATAGAGAAGAACGTTGACGTCAGAATAACGGCTCTCTGTGCAAGGAAGATACAGGATGCTCTCCGATTTAGACGTCCAGGGGAAGGTCCTCCTCCAAGGAAGCCTGTCGGTCCACCTGGAGATCCCCTTGCCGTACCACACATATACGTAAGCGACTTCCAGAAGGATGTGGAAGTTGAAGTATATGATAACTATGAGAAGATGCTTAAAGATGCGGATATAGATGCTGTGGAGATATATACATCCGTATTCTCTCACCATCCGATAACCATCGCCAGTCTAGAAGCTGAGAAACATGTGCTCGTCGAGAAACCGCTTGCCATAACGGTTAAAGCAGCCAGGAAGATGGTTGAACTTGCAGATAAGAAGAGGAGGGTTCTAGGAGTAGCTGAGAACACAAGGTATTTCCCTGACATCAGAATGACGAAGTGGGTTATAGATCAAGGCTATATCGGCGATATCCAGATGGTTGTTACAGGGGCGATTGGAGGTTACTGGTCTCCAAACAAGATAGTGGCTGAAACCAGCTGGCGGCATAAGAAGGTCTTTGCAGGTGGAGGGGCAACAATAGATATGGGTGTACATCTCTTCCACATATTCCGGTATCTCTGCGGAGAGGTGGATGAAGTATCATCCTACGTCGAGAACATAGAGAGGGTGAGGGTCACCCTCGACAAGGATGGAAAGATAATTGATCAGGTGGAGAGCGAAGTAGACGACACCTTCTTCACGTTAATAAAATTCAAGAACAATGTGATAGGGCAGATATTCTATTCATGGGCTGGCCATGGAGAATCAACAACCCTGCCGAGATTGATATATGGCAGCAAAGGATGCATCAAAGGAGACAAGGTGATACTTGATGATGGAACCAGAACGGATATTGAATCTCTCTTCAAGAAGGAAGCCGATGAGAAAGTGAAGGAGAGATTCTTCCCCTATGGAATCTATGATCCAATGGCTCTTGAAACGCTTGAGTTTATAAGGGCTATAGAAGAGGGAAGGGAGATGGAGACGAGTGGAAGGGAGGGCCTTAGAGACTTAGCAGCCTCCTACGCCCTAATAGAATCTTCAATCATGAACCGTCCAGTGAAGATAGATGATGTTGAATCTGGAAGGATAGGTGCCTACGAACAGGAGATCAACGAGTACTACAACATATAATCTATGATGACGCTGCAGATTAAGAATCCACTATACACCCTCAATTTTTTACTTGTAATAACAAAAATAAAGGAAAGATTGATAAATGAAGATTTATTAATTCGTTCCAGTCATCTATTCCCTTCCAGATGATCCGTCACTATAGAAGACTTGGAAGTTAATGGATATGAAGAAGAACGAGAACTTCAGTGAATGGTTTGACAATGTACTCTTTAACGCTGATCTGGTGGATAATCGTTATCCAGTGAAGGGCTTCGTAGTATATAAGGAGTGGGGAACAAGGATAATCCGATATATCATCAAGATGCTGGAGGAGGATCTTGAGAGGGAAGGGCATAACCCTATGCTCTTCCCAGTTGTTATTCCGGAGGATGTCTTTGCGAAGGAGGCTAGACACATTAAAGGCTTCACTTCAGAGGTCTTCTGGGTGACTCATGCTGGAAAGAGGAGACTTAAGAGAACTCTGCTTTTAAGGCCGACTTCTGAGACGGCTATCTACCCGCTCTTCTCATACTGGATCAGATCACATGCGGATCTGCCTATCAAAGTATTCCAGAGCGTCTTCGTTTATAGATATGAGACAAAGGCGACTAGGCCGCTTTTCCGGATGAGAGAGTTCCTATGGAATGAGGCTCATAC
>WAQA01000026.1 GCA_015520475.1 Candidatus Bathyarchaeota archaeon
GATTAGGAGAGTTCTCAGAGAAGCCGATAGGATAATGAATTACTTTGAGATATCCTCTGTTGAGGAAGCATCTCTGATGGATGGTGTACTGGAGACCTTAACGTTTCTGAAGGCTAAGGGGTTAAAGATTGGGATAATGACTAGGAGCTGCCGAGAATACACAGATAAAATCTTGGAGAGGTTCAAGCTGACATCATACATAGATGCTGTTGCTGCAAGGGATGATGTAGCGTATCCAAAACCTAATCCGGAGCATGCCTTCCACCTTCTAAGAGTGCTTAATGTCCCCGTTGAAGAAGCCGTCCTAGTCGGCGATCATATACTTGACGCTGAATGTGCAAGGAGAGCAGGGTTAAGATTCATCCTCCTATCCAAGGATTCGACATCAAATCTAATTAAGGATCTTAAATGTCAGGTGATCCATGACATTAGAGAGATACCCGATAAGATATAGATGTTGATCCTTAATCTTCACGTATCCTTCCTTTACCAGAAGGAATAAATCTCTGTATCTCCTCTATTGGAATGTCAAGTATTACGCTTCTATACTCTTCAGGTGCTTTAGATGCTAGTTTCGCCCTCACGATTCTGGCTAGTTTACCGCTGGGAGCCTCACCTGGAACTATCTTAACGTATATGTCGGTTTGATTGGTGATTGCGCTGACAGGTCCGCCGATAACTTTAACTTCACCATTCTCCCCCCTAAGCACTCCTATAGCTATTGAGAGGGGGACATTCCTGATGTAATTTCTCTTTCCATAGATCATAAAGGATCCTCTAGGCATATACTGTCCAGGAGGGGCAGCCTTCCCTATCTGTTGAGGATTAACCCAGTAAACATTCATTGTTGATAGCATCTCTCTCCACCCGCGTGAATAGGAGGCTGTTAACTGGGCAGCCTCCTTGATTGTTCTTTGGGGAGGAGTAACGCCGCGTGTCTTTATAAGGACGAAGGGTGATCCTGGAGCGTCTGTGTGGAAGACCATATCATTCGGCTCCATATACCTCCTTATCAATATGTTATTTGTGGATGCATCTCTCCCTCCGATTACTAGGAATCCATCTGAAGATATGAACCAACGGAACTTCTCATACCACTCTCTCCTTCTCCTCAATCTAGGCATCTTCACTTCTTTCTCTTTTCTTTCAATCACCTTCCCCTTGACCCTTTCAATCTTCTCCCTAGTCTGCTGGATGGCTCTCTTAACTCCTAAAATCTTCCTTTCATTCTTTTTAGCTCTCTCGTAATATTCCGCGGCATTCTCATAGATTGTCCTCTTTAAATTAAGAGTGAACTTTAAGTCTCCTACCGATAATTGGATCTCCATATTCTCTGGGATTATATTGTCTATTTGTATCATGCCGGTCTCCAGAAGCGTTCTGTTCAATTGTTCAATTATATCTCTCCAGTCCTTCCCTCTCCTCTTCTCCTCTATAGCCTTCTCAAGGACGTATCCTAGCTCATTTATATGTTCATAGATTAGGTTGCCTATCCTCCTGTCACGGCTAATCCTCTCCTCCAGCCTCTTCAAGGCCTCCTCCTGTCTATGCAGTATATCCTTCAATCTTCTCAGCTCTTGGTTGATGTCCCCTTCAACTCTGCCAAGTTTATCGCTGACATAGAGTTTTAAGTAATACCTGTCCAACGCCTCATTGAAGTCTCTGTATGTCTCCGGTCTAAGATGTCTGTATCTCTCCAGTGGTATAGGCGTTACATCTATCCATTCTCCATTCTCATCTATGTAGATGCGTGGATCTATTCTCCCCTCGAGAATACTCGATATTAACTCTTCAAGGCTGTAGTATATTCTACGCAATTCATCCAGTGTTAGATTCTTGCATGGCATGTCCTTCTCTACATTCGATCTAAGCAGAATCTCCTCAGCATACACTCCTCCTATACTTAGAAATCTGGTTAACGCTTTAACAACTGTGAGATCCCCGAACTCTTTAAGTCTCTCTAAATCTTCAGGTTTAAGATTTACCGGATTATATCCGCTTGGAGGGGCATGCTTAAATCCTGCTTTTGGAATTATGTCTCTATCCTTCATTCTCCGATACGTTAACGCTTGGATGATCCTCTTCTCCTGATCTATAAGTATGACGTTTCCTTCGCCGAAGAGCTCAGATATTAATTGGTAATCTCCTCCCCTCCCATCGATGTCGATTACTACTATCCGTTCGAACTCGTATTGCTGCACACCCTTAATTCTACCGTTTCTAAGATGTTTCCTCAAGGCCATACAGAAGCTTGGAGGATATTTCGGTTTCTCATAATCGTATGAGGTTAAGTGGATTCTTTTACCTGCCTCTATAAGCAATTGATCCGGGAAGAGATTGGAACCACGAAGCTTTAATAATAAAGTTTTATGATTTAATTGGTAAATATTAACTATTCGTGTCTCCTTTAAAGATTGGTTGAGGCTGATGGTGATAGCTGCTATGTCGAAGCTACTCATTGCAGTCTTCATAGATACCATCTCAGAGGAGTGTTTAGATTGGAACATATAAGTTTATTATATTGGATTAAGGTTGGACTGGGTATTTTAACGGCGATTATATGTGTTCTTCTCTCGGTTGACAATTTATTATCCGGTATAGGTATAGGCATAGTCATCTATGCATTATCTGATAGGGTTCTCCGGCAACTCTTTATAGACAAGGTTGATAAACCCTCAACAGTCACGAAGACCGGTATAGGCATATTCATTCTATCTTGGGTCTTCTTCTGGGCTCTCCTTTATACCCTCGTTAATCCGCCGATTTAACCTTCCTGTTCTTATAAGAACCCTTAAAAAGTCGCTCCATGCTGAGAAGAAGCCATGATCATAATCTGCGTAGAGGCTGCTGCCCGTGATTTTTAATATGTCTCTTCTATGTCTCTTTATCTCCTCCTTATTCTCTATGTCTAGGTTCGCCATGAGTGAGTACTTGTCATTTCCTGATCTGCTCAGTAGGAGAATGCCGTTTAATGCTTTGAGGTACCCTTGATCCCACTCTTTAATGGGGTTATCACTCATTCCATCCTTGATCCTTTGAAGTATCCGATCTGCCTCCGTAATCCTTCTCTCAGCTATCAGCTGAAAGAATCTTGTGATGTACGCTTTTGGTATTCTACTGCTCCTCCTCGACATCTTCTATACCATTCTCTGTTATTTTGAATATTGTCTCTCCCTCCGGCAGGTATGGGCTTGAAACAAGCCTAGCTATCCTGATTGATCCCCTAGAGGATTTACGTAGAAAGACTCTTGTATGGCTTGTATGACCAACTATATGCCCTCCAATTGGACGTATAGTCTCTCCGAAGAAGACGTCTGGACTGGACATAACCTGGTTGGTTACGAATGCTACGGCATTGAATGCCCTGGCAAGCCTAATCAATTTATGCATATGCTTATTCAGCTTCTGCTGCCTCAAAGCAAGATTCTCTCTGCCAATATACTCGCTTCTGAAATGGGCGGTTAATGAATCTATAATTATTAACCTGATATTATTCTCCTTGATTATTCTGTCGCAGTTCTCTAAGAGAAACATTTGATGATCCGAAGTGTAAGCTTCGGCTAGAATTATGTTCTTAACAACCTCGTTTGGGTCCAGTCCAACATGTCTCGCCATCTGAACTATCCTTTCAGTTCTAAATGTGTTCTCAGTGTCTATGTATAAGGCTCCTCCATCAAGTCCACCCTTCTCTATCGGTAACTGAACGTTTACGCAGAGTTGATGGGCCATCTGACTCTTACCTGAACCGTACTCTCCATAAAATTCTGTTATGGTCTGCGTTTCTATGCCTCCGCCTAATAGTGAGTCAAGCTTTTTGCTTCCAGTTGTTAAACGTTGGACATTCTCCCTCTTCTTTAAGAGTTCATCAGCCCTAATAAATGAGAGAGAAATCGATGATCTAGCTGCTCTAATGATCTCTGCTGCTCTCTTCTCGCTTATTCCAGCCTCTTCCAGCTCCCTTATAGTAGCCATAGCTAGAGATTCAACCGTGTGGAAACCTAGCTCATGAAGTTTCTTTGCTGTTGAGGGTCCTATGCCGGGTATGTCCTCGATAAACTCGAACTTCTTTCTTTGAAGGGCTTCTTCGGTCATATCTTCACTCCAAGATTACTCATTATTTATCTTTATAAGCAAGAATATTTAAATAATCACTCTCACACCATTTCATTTTCCCGGTTCACGAAGACGGTAGAATCCCACCCCTGTAAGTAAATCAAGAAAGCTACTGTATTATTCAATCTGTACAACTTCAACACCAATCTCGGAGAGGCTTCTTATTATGAACCTTCTATGGCAAAACTTCGATTTCTTCTCTAAACACATGATTGCCACTCTTCCTTTCTCAGCCTCTCTCAAGAGCATCTCAATCCCCCTCCTATACTCCTCAGTCTCCATATACCTCTCATATCCTCCCCTTCTATAGCCGCCTAGGATATCACCCATATACTTATATCTTATACCATTCCTAGACAACTCCCATGCCAGATTCTCCCTTGTAAATTGAGGATTCTTACTCTTTGGGAAGCGTCTAATATCAACAAGCACATCCACATCTAAACTCTTCAATAATCTGATAAGGTCATCTGAACTTTTATATCCAGAATAACCTAAAGCAAATACTACATTCTTCTTAGTCAACCTATATTCGAAGTGTTGGAGGAGAGAAATAAATGTTTAGCGATACTCCTCTGTTCAAAAGATTTGAACATTCGTTCTAATCTTTAGTATTAATAATGCCGTGATATAATATTAAGTGTAGCCGCCTATAATGTAAAGGGTAGACGATAACTGTTCGGTTAAGCATCGAACATATTGTATCCGCTAAAACTTGGAGGATGGTGATTAACTTAAGGAATGATGAACCTAAAGGGAAGACTGGTAAACGTTTCCTTTCAGGCGTCATATGGGAGGTCTACCTGTACATTCTAACATCGAATGAACCTTTAGGCGTGAGAGATGTGTGGAGGGGACTGAATCTCTCAAGTCCAAGCCTAGCGCAGTATCATATAAACAATCTGTTGAGGATGGGGCTTATAACCCAGACAGAGGACGGTAGATATATGGTTGAGGAGAAGGCTAAGATAGATGTTCTTAGGAGCTTCATTCTCTTAAGGGGTCGATTAATATCAAGGATGACCATTTATGGTGCTTTTATCTTAGGATTATTCATGGTATACGTGATCTTCTGGCCGTTCAAATGGAGTTTCCAGGATGTTATAGTATCGATAATCTCTATCTTCAGCGTGTCCGTCTTCCTCTTAGAGGCTTATCGCCACCATAAAGGGTTAAAGACTGATGTTCAAAAGGTTTGAATGCCCGTTCAAAGGCTTAGTATTAAGAGTGGCGATGCAATAAGATCTCCCGCGGAGATGGAGGCTACCTATTTATGACGATTATGAAAGGGAAGATTCAGATACCAACCGACGGAAAAAAAATAGTCATGAAGGGTTCAGGAGCGTTCGTTTTAGGCTTAATAATTGGATTACTGCTGCTTAACATAGTTGGTTTACCCGTTGTGGTGAAGCAGAGCCAAGGAGGCCTTCTAAGGTTCTCCTCATACAACGAGTTAAGAGAATTCCTTAATAAAAGTATGTCCTCCATAATAACGATTTATGGTGAAGGTGGCCTTGTAAAAGCAAAGTCCACTCCACTCGAGTATTCAAAGACCAACATCCAAGTTGAAGGCGTCGATGAAGCGGACATCGTTAAGACAGACGGTAAATACATCTATTATGCTTCGAACAAGAATCTCTTCATCGTTAAAGCGTATCCTCCAGAGAATGCTGAGGTTCTCTCCAAAATAACCTTCAACGGAACAATACGCGGCCTCTTCATTAAGGATGATCGACTCATAGTATTTGAGGAGTACTCTAAAGTCTGGCCCATTAAAGCAGAGAAGAAACCGTCACATGTAATAATCCTCCCGATAATGATTAGGAGATCGGAGACGAGACTATGGATCTATAATATGGCGAGGAGAGAGAAACCCGTCCCAGTCAGGGAAATCTCTGTGAATGGAAGCTACTTCACTTCAAGAATGATTGGAAATTACGTTTACTTGATCGTCAGTCAACCAGCATACTTAATTCAAGGCAAAGTATTCCTTCCATCAATCAAGTATGACGGTCACGTAGAGGAGGTTAAGGCTACACAGATATATTACTCTAACACTTCAGACCGCTACTACGCCTTCACCATCGTTCTATCGGTCAACGTGATGAGTGATGAGTCACCAGCCTACAAGGTCTTCTTGGTAGGCGCTGCAGGCACAGTTTACGTATCAACAGATAACATCTACATAACTGTTCCAGGTAGAGTAACAATACTTAAGAAGACAGGTTCCCTCTCTGAAAGGACACAGATACATAGAATAAGCATCCAGAATGGAAAGATAGAGTATAAGGCAAGTGGCGAGGTTCCCGGAAGAGTTCTAAACCAGTTCTCAATGGACGAATATAATGGATACTTCAGAATAGCTACGACTATAGGTTATCTATCGAGGAGGGGTGAAGAATCAACATCTACAAATAACATCTACATTATGAATCTAAACTTGACTATTGTTGGGCGGCTTGAGAGAATAGCTCCGGGAGAAAGAATATACTCAGCTAGGTTTATGGGGGACAGATGCTACCTCGTAACATTCAGAAAGGTTGATCCATTCTTTGTTATAGACCTTAAAGATCCACGTAGACCAAAAGTGTTGGGGTGGCTGAAGATAACAGGCTACTCAAGCTATCTCCACCCATACGATGAGAACCATATAATCGGTATAGGAAAAGAGACGGTGGCTGCTGAGGAAGGAAACTTTGCATGGTATCAAGGAGTGAAAATATCACTCTTCGATGTAAGCAACGTCAGCAATCCAGTAGAGATAGGTAAATATGAAATTGGAGATCGAGGAACAGACTCTCCTGTACTTAGAGACCATAAATCCCTACTCTTCGATAGGAAGAAAGGTATAATGGTGATTCCCGTTCTAGTAGCTGAGATTGACGAGAAGAAATACCCAAATGGAGTACCCCCGAACGTTCACGGCGAATACGTGTGGCAGGGCGCCTACGTATTCAGAATAAGTCAGAGAGAATTAACTATGGTAGGAAGAATTACGCATATAAAGGATCTGGGGAAAATATCAAGAGAAAATATTCTAAGCGTCTCAAAGTACTTTGTGAAGAGGGCAGTATACATCGATAATGTCCTCTATACGATCTCTGATGGAAAGATAAAGATGAACAGCCTTACGGATCTACATGAGATAAATGAGATATACCTCCGCTGAGGAGGGTTCATAGTAAGGCTACTCAAAAGATTTCCCTCTCCCCATGGAGATACTGGAGTAACGAATAGAATCTTTAAATCTGCCGATAATCTCTAACAAATCCACAGTAGCTACGGGAATCATCAAACCAGAAGCGAAGAGCATCAAATCATCCAGAATGTAATCAGTAACCAATAGAAGGTCAAAGCAAACTTTAAAAGGAGAACCAACTATCATTCATGACATGGCATTCCGTGGATAATTGTCTGTTGGAGGTATGACATTGAGATTAGGTGTCTCAACATATTCGTTCTGGCATTTCACACCCGAAAAGGTTCCTATAGAGTATGTCCTTGAGAAGGCCTATGAGATGGGCTTAGACGGTGTTGAAATTTTACATGTTCAGATGACCTCGGAAAGCAAGGAATACCTGAGAAAACTTAAAAGAATAGCCTTCGAGTATGGACTTGACATATACTGCCTCTCAATCCACAATAACTTTGTCAAACCAAGCGAGGCTGAACGTAAAGAACAGATCGAACATGTAAAGAAATGCTTGGAGATAGCCTATGTTCTAGGAGCACCATCAATCAGGCTGAATTCAGGCAGATGGCAAACTATAAAGTCATTCGATGAATTAATGGAGAGAAAAGGGATTGAACCTCCAATAGAAGGATACAGCGACGAGGATGCATACCGCTGGGTTATCGATTCAATCGAGGAATGCCTACCAGCAGCTGAGGAATACGGCGTAATCATGGGTCTAGAGAATCACTGGGGACTTACGATGAGCGCTGATGGACTGCTGAGGATAATAAAGGCTGTCAACTCTGAATGGTTAAAAGCCCTTATGGATACAGGAAACTTCATATATGATACATACAGGGAACTGGAGAAGATAGCTCCATACACTGTTATGGTGCATGCGAAAACCTACTTTGGTGGAGGAGTCTGGTACACCCTCGACATAGACTATGACAAGGTCTTCCAAATTCTAAATTCAGTTGGCTTTAAAGGCTATGTATCGATAGAGTATGAAGGAAAGGAAGACTCGGCCATAGGGGTTCCTAAAAGTATAGATATGATCCGAAAATATATGGTGAGGTCTAAAAGATAATTCACTGTGGATATCCAATCGTAAGAGCAACCATAAAGTTAGGGGCTTCATCTAAGACAACCGTTTGACGCCCCTCCCCTCCAGCAGGGAGATTCTTGCTTCTGTCTCTTCCTCCCCTTTATAGCTCCCACCCATCCTAGGAGCAGAGCGTCATCAACGCCCTCAACACTCCAGCCGCCAACAAAAACTAAGCCTAACATCCATCCACCAAACTAAGCAGGGACATCCCAAGCATACCATGTAAGGTGAATCGGGAGATAAATTTCCTCTCTGTCTAAATATATCAAATCTCTTAATGTTGATGAGCGAGTACCTATCCGCATCTAAAAGGCAGGATATGTCTCTAGGAAAGGGAATCATCCCAACATGGTCCAAAGAGGATAGGCCTCAAAAGGCGATGAAATCCCAAAAACCACACAACTAGACTCTGAGTTCTGTCGCGTAAAGTATCAAAGATGCTGTCGAAAGCCTAGATAATTATAATTGTAAAAGTAATGGTAAAAGTAATATCCAGATTCTCTTAATAACTCTACATATCCTATTATAATTGATGTTTAAGGAGGATTATTGCTCATTGGTTAATTATGAAGCTCTCTGGAAGATAATGTCAAACTTACTTGTTAAGTTAAGGGGTGCCGGTGAGGAGGTTCCAGCTCAAATAATAAAAGATCTACGTTCAGCAAAGGTTATGATACAAATCTTAAAGGTTGATCCAGATAATCCTCAGCATCAAGTAAAGATCCAGAATCTCCTGCAGAATGTTGAAGCATACCTTATAGATGCTGCTAGACGTAGACTCGGTGATGAAGGCATGTATGTATGGTTGAGGAGGCTTGAGGAGGCGAGGGAACATATTGAAGAGTCCACTTCGCCATCTAGCAGATTCGTTCCAGGAGCCCCACGCGATAAACACTGGATTAGAATAAGAGCCTCAAATAATCTATCAGTAAGTAAAATTAAGAAGTTAGTGATGGCTGAGGGCCTCAGCTACATGATTAAAGATCAATGCATCTTAGTCTACGGAGGAGAAGAGAAGGTCAAGGGATTAATTAAGAGATTGGCTGATATCCAACATGGGAATGTGAACGTAGAATAGTCCCTGCCTGCCTCATAAATGATCAGTGATAGAGTGGTCGAAGTGCCCTATCTTAAAAAGATAGAGATAAAGGGATTCAAAACCTTCGCTCATAAAACCGTCCTCTTACTCGATAAAGGGTTCACAGTTATTACAGGGCCAAACGGAAGTGGAAAAACCAATATTATAGATGCTATACTCTTCGGTTTAGGTGAGCTGAGCGCTAAGAGGCTCAGAGCTGAAAACTTCTCAAAGCTAATCTTCCATGGAAACCCCTCATCAAACTTGAAGAGAGAAAGAAAGGCTAGAGTGCTTATTCAACTTGATAATTCAGACGGTCATATACCGGTTGAAACGGCTACGGTTACAATATCCCGTGAGATAGATGAGAACGGACAGAGCATCTACCGCCTCAATGGAAGGAGAATATCAAGATCAGACCTCATTGATATCCTTTCAGTTGCTGGTATAAGCCCATATGGACATAACGTTATCGTTCAAGGAACAATCACCCGCCTAGCCGAGATATCATCGCATGAACGGAGAAAGATGATTGAAGATTTAACGGGCATAGCACAATATGACGAGGAAAAAGCTGAGGCTGAAGAGAAGCTGAGAGCAGCTGATCTCTCTATTAAGACGGCTATGGGTCAAGTTGGAGAGGTGCAGAGGAGACTTGAAGATCTGGAGAGAGAAAGAAACAATCTGCTCCGTTTCAACTTAATCAAAAGGGAGATGAAACGTTTAGAGGCTATGAAAGCATCATATGAACTGGAGGAAGTAGATAAGCGGATAAGGAGACTCTCATCAAGAATACATGAGATTGAAGAGAACATCAGAGAGATAAACTATCTGAGAGAACAGTTAAGGATGGAGCGGCGTGAGGCAGAGGAGGGATGGAGAAGAGTAAGCTCAGATATGATGAAGAAGGGGCAGGCTCAGCTCCTTCAGATACAGTTCAAGATTGGAGACTTAAAATCTGAACTGAGCGAGGTAACAGCCAAGATAAGATCAGAAGAAGCAAACCTTGAGAGACAGAGGAGACTGCAGAAGAACATTGAAAATCAAATCGATAACATAAAGAGTGAAATCGAAGATTTAAAGAATAAACGGAAGGACCTACTTAACACACATAAAACAATAAAAAATGAACTATCAAATAAACAGGTTAAATATGAACTTGTCTCAAAGAACCTGATGACCATAAGATCAACATTAAAGGAGACCTCTCAGAAGATCCGGGACAGAGAGAGAATACTTGACGATTTAAATCAGCGATTAATCTCTGTCCGCGGAGAGATAGCGAAGAGTAAATCTAAAATTAACATATATTCTCAGAGGCTGAGGGACCTAAAGTCCCGGAGGGAAGATTTAAGATCAACCGTTGATAGACTCCATGCCTCCCTCAAGGAGTTACATGATATACAGAAGGGGCAGGAGGAGCGATTATCAGTTCTCGAAGAACAGCTGAAACGGAGAATCTCCCAGAGAAAGATGGTAGAGCGGGAGATGGAAGAGGCTGAGAAGATAGCTGAAGTTGCTAAGAGAGCTGTAGTGGAATTCTCATCTCAGAAGGCCCTCATCGAGAAGATTCGAAGCGAAGAAGCTGCTCTAAGAAGTATCGAAGAGCTGGGTGAGGTAGGAGTTATAGATGGGATATATGGGAGGCTGAGAAGACTTGTAAAGATTA
>WAQA01000027.1 GCA_015520475.1 Candidatus Bathyarchaeota archaeon
CCACAGAAGATACCCTCGTATCCGCCGATCACCTTTATGATGGAATATCCATCATAAAGGTGATCGGCGGATACGAGGGTATCTTCTGTGGGTTGAGCGCTGTCTACCTTGCAGTTGCAGAGATCCTAAATGAAGTGTTCGGCAGAACGGTTCTGCCCATCGGAAAGGTTAAATGATGAGTGTATTACACAAAAATCCACCTTAATTTTTTAGATTTGTAGGGTTCGTCCTTTAACATGGAGGTTAAGGCTTCCTCTTCAATAGTTCTCTACTTAAAGTGGATATCTAAGTCTCTCCGTACCTATAACCTTCCCTTCCTTCAGTGATAATCTTGCAGCTTCGAGAGTCCACATTGTTCTAAGAACGTCCCTTCCTGAAGATTCCGGTTCCCTTCTATTCCTCATGGCTGATGCAAACTCTCTTAATGCAGCTTCAATTCCTTCCTCGCGGCTGAGCGGTGTCTGAATAATCTGCTCTCCAACCTTCACGTCAACGGCCTCTCTAACGGTTATTGTTCCTTCAGTCCCTATTATTGTACTGTCCCAGAAGGTGTGTTGGGAGTTCAGTGATAGGATAACTGTTGCTATGGCATTGTTGGAGAGTTCCATTTGAATAGAGATCTCATCGTAATCTCTCCAGTATGGATTATTGATTGTTCCCTGAGCGTAAACCTTCCTTGCCCTCTGGTTTAGATGCCACAGGGTTACATCTACCTCATGACTTCCTATTCCGAAGAGTAGGAATCCGCCTGTAACTTCAGGCTTATCAGCCCATGATATGGGCGCCTTCTTAGAGTATCTGAACCTTCTACGGATGATGTTCCGCGGCTCCCCTATCACACCTTTCTCGATGAGCTCCTTAACCTTCCTGTTGCATCTCCTAAACCTTAAGGTCTGCTCAACCATAAGTATTAGGTTCCTCCCTTCAGCTGCTTTAACCATCCTCTCAGCCTCCTCCAAGGAGATCGCTAAAGGCTTCTCGACCATGATATGCTTATTCTTCTCAGCGGCTTTAATAGCAACTTCAAAATGTAGATTATGCGGTAGACAGATGATGACGGCGTCTATATCAGCCTCTTCAATCGCTTCTACATATGAGGTGTAATGCTTCTCGGCTCCGTACATCTCAGCATATCTCTTAGCTCTCTCCTCAACAATATCTACGGTGGCTACCGGCTTCAGATCCTCTATATGTCGCATCGCATCTAAATGATACTTAGCTATCTGTCCACATCCTATAATCGCTATTCTATAAGGGTTGGACATTATATCTCCTCCCCCTAACAGAATCTTTAATTGTTAAGATACTTAAGTTGAGGGGTCGAAGTCAGCGGCTCTATGCCTTCCCGGCCTAGACCCCTTTACGGAAGCCTTTCCAGAGGCCACCCTCAATCCTAAGGATGGATAAAGATTAATTCTAGTAGGTTCATTGAGTATACTAGGTGGAGGCTGCAGATACTTGTCAACCGTTAGAAGTTTCATATCCTTCGATGTTGACAGTGAAGAGGTTATAGATAATATAATGAGGGTTCAGAATGTTCTTCTTGAGACCGGAGCTGACTTGAAACTGGTTAAGCCTGAGAATATCCATGTAACAATAAAGTTCCTCGGTGAAGTGCCGAGCACCATGATAGATAATATATATGAGGTGTTAAGGGATGTATCCTTCACACCCTTCAAGATCAGAGTGAAGGGTTTAGGATCTTTCCCTAACTTTAAAGTTGTGAGGGTTGTATGGGCTGGTATAGTGGAGGGCTGCGAGGATCTCAGAGAGATTCATCTCCAAGTTGAGAGGGGCCTTCGCACTTTAGGGTTTAAACCTGACCCTAAAGGCTTCAGTCCACACTTGACGATAGCGAGGGTGAGAAGTGGACGTAGAAGGGACCTGTTAATCAAATGTATTAAGCGGATGTGCGATTATGAATTCGGCGTTGTTGAGGCGAGATGTTTGAGGCTTAAGAAGAGCGTGTTAACTCCGAGGGGTCCAGTATACTCTGTCTTAAGGGAGGTCTGCCGTTAAGTTTATCTCTCTTTAGCGTCCGCCTATAAGTCGGATGGATGATGAAGGAGAAGTATTCGGATATCTTAATGGTCTGCGAGGAGGCTCTTGAGAGGGCTCTTCCAAAGGATGAGGAGAGATCCGAGACTCTAAGATTCTCCAGAATGATAGTTGAGAGGCTGAGTAGTGAACTTTGCAGTGAAGGCTTAAAAGCTGAGGTTCAGCTTCAAGGGTCAATAGCCAAGGACACTTGGCTTTCAGGAGAGAAGGACATCGACGTCTTCATACTGCTTCCAAAATCTTATCCTAGAAGTGTCTTCAGAGACGTTTTGGAGGTGGTTAAGAGGGTTGCCGGGGACAGATGGGTGGAGGCATACGCTGAACATCCATACATCGAGGCTAGAATAAACGGTTACAGAGTTGATTTTGTCCCCTCCTTTAAGATTGAGAGATCCTTGGATGCCAAGTCCTCTGTTGATAGAACCCAGCTCCACACAAGATATGTGAAGGAGAGATTGAATGATAGGATTAGAAGGGAGATCATACTGCTCAAGAGATTCATGCATGGAATAGGAGTTTATGGTGCTGAGATAAAGGTTGGGGGTTTCAGCGGTTACCTATGTGAGATCCTAACGCTCCATTACGGATCCTTCATTAGAACTATTGAGGCGGCCTCTAAATGGCGTAGGAGAGAGATCATCGATATAGAGGGGTACTATAGGGGACGGGAAGAGGATGCTCTAAGAATATTCCAAGACAACCTAATAGTGATTGATCCTGTTGATAGGCGGAGGAATATAGCCTCGTCGGTGAGTGAGGAGAGGCTTAACGAGTTCATAGCTGCCTCGAGACGTTTCATGGAGAACCCAAGCATCAACTTCTTCTATCCAGATAATCCCGAAGCGCTATCCGCTGATGCACTGCTAAAACTTATGAGGCGGAGAGGAACAAGCTTCATATTTCTGAAGGTCTCCGCTCCAAAAGTTGCACCTGACATCCTATGGGGTCAAATATACAAGTCTAGGAGAGCTCTGAGAAAACTCCTTATCCAGCATGACTTCTCAATCGTGAGGGATGGCTGCTGGAGTGATGAGGAAAGGAACATAGTGTTCCTCTTCGAGTTGGATAGGCGTCTACTCCCCTCCGTGAAGAGGCATGTAGGCCCGCCAATCTTAAAGGTTGAGGATTCCGAGAGGTTCCTGCATAAACATCTAGGTTCAAGTGAAAGGCTCTCCGGTCCATACATAGAAGGAGAACGTTGGATAGTTGAGGTTAAGAGGAACTATAGGGATGCAGCCTCACTTCTCAAGGACAAGCTAAAATCTGGAGGGCGAAGTATAGGTGTGGCAAGCCTAATATCCGAAGAGTTAAGGAAGAACTTCGACGTGATGGCTGATGAGGAGATAATAGACTTCTACAGGATGAATAGTGAATTCGCAATTTTCCTAACCGAATATTTGGATGGGAGGCCTAGATGGCTTAGATAAAGAATCTTTTGATCCAGAATACTTTATGATGCTACTCTTATGTGGGAACGTTATGGGCATAATCGTTGACCTTAAAGATCTGGTTCATGGAAGATATCCGCAGATAATCTGCTATCCAAGATTCGAGTATGAGGAGTTGAGGCGTAGAATAGTCGAGCTGAGATCCTTGAATGTTGAGATGTTAGAGTTCTCCGGTAGGAGTGAGGTTGCTGGATTACCTATCCTTGGGAAGGGATGCGTCAGCCTCGTCCTATTAGCTCACCTTAAATGTGGGAGGGCTGCTTTGAAGGTAAGGAGGGTTGACTCGGGCAGAGAGAGTATGAACCATGAAGCTAGGATGCTTCATCTCGCAAATTCAGTTGATGTTGGACCTAAAATAATAGACTTCACCGAGAACTTCCTTTTGATGCAGTATATTAACGGTTTTCCCCTAAGAGAATGGCTTGAGAAGTCAGATCCATCAGCAGATGAGGTTCGTATGCTCCTAAGGGAGATACTGGAGAAATGCTGGAGGCTTGATGCTATAGGCCTGGATCACGGTGAGCTGAGCAGGGCGTCAAAGCATATAATCGTTGACTTCAGTAATAGAGCGCAGATAATCGATTTTGAATCGTCAAGTACGAATAGGAGAGTCTCTAATGTAACCTCTATATGTCAATATCTCTTCTTAAGAGGAGAGATAGCCGATATAATTGGGAAGATGAACATTAAACCTGGAAGGAAAAGGTTACTGGCCGCGTTGAAGGCTTATAAGAGAAATCCTTCGAGGATGATGCTTGAAGAAATATTCAGGGTATGCGAGGTTACTGTTTAGGCCTCAACAATTCTACACTTCAATTTTTTGATCATCTCTTCAGCCTTCAACTTGTTAATCTTCAATGTGTAAAGTGCTCTTCGCGTCCGAAGCTTCAACTTAACAATCTTCCCCAGCCTCTTAACTATGCAGAATTCAGCCTTTTCTGAAAGTTCAATGAACCTCTCCGGATTCGAGATTTCAACCGGCATAACATAACCCCCCATTAAACATGTTATATCCTTTTGCTTCGGATTCGGTGGCGGAGATGCCGATAATACTCTAAGGTCGACTATATACAGATTTAAGTAATGTTGGGTGAGGGGGTGGATGATTCTTCCTAAACCAGCGTCTTCAAAGTGTCCTGGAAGAGCTTCTTTACCGCTTCTATCCTGGACTTCTGCGCTAATATGTCTTCAGTAACTAGATCCAGGGCTTCTTCTGGGCACCACTCGACGCACTTCGGCTTTCCATCACAGAGATCACATATAAAGACGACTTTCCTTTCTGGATGAAGCATTACAGCTCCGAACTCGCATGCTTCGATGCACCATCCGCATCCGTCGCATCTATCCTCATCAACAAGTATTATGCCGTTCTCTTCTGACTGTGTCAATGCATCTCTTGGACATGCAGCGACACATGCCGGATCCTCACATAGCCTGCATGTAACAGCTAGATTCACAAGCTGGTTTATCCTAACAACTCTTATCCTTGACTTTAGAGGGTTGAATGCTCCTTCCTTCTCTATGGCGCATGCGTATTCGCATACTTGGCATCCTACACATTTATCCGGGTCTGCTGAGACAAATCTCTTCTGATGAATCTTCACCATTCCTACGCGCCTCTCCTCACCTTTTAAGTTTCTCCTCTACTATATAAATTAAGTCTTCCATACCTATCTCCTTCAGTTTCTCTACGGTTGGTATTCCATCCTTTGTCCAGCCTCTCGTTTCATAGTAGTCGTCAAGCAGGAGATCCAGCTCCTCCTGTTTAACGTATTGTCCTTTTGATGGGCCTTCATCTGGAACTGGTAAGTGCATAACCTTGTACGGTAATGTATCATCCTTCCTGCTTAGTCCCTCCCTCACATTGAATAGTCTGGCGGCATTATTTATCCTCTCCCCTGCAAGCCTCATATCCTCAGCTGTTACGTCGAATCCGGTCACCAGACTGTAGAGCTTCGCTATATCCTCAAACTTATTATAGTATGTTCCTCTTGAGAATTTGCAGACGATTAAGGAGTCGATTACAGCGTAGAGATCCTCATTGTCCATGACAAGTTTTCCCCTTCCCTTCTCTGCTGTGAAGCGTTTGGGGCTTCCTTCTCTACCCCATTTAACGTCGTATCCATATGCTCCATGCCTGTTGTGATCTGCTCCGCGGAATGAAACGGCAAATCCTAACGCTGCAGTCTTCAATGTTCTAAGGTCGTATCCTGTAACTTCTATTCCTTTAATGTGCTGTGCAAGTTTCTCTGAGCCTTTCCCTATCTTCTGCGAGGCTATTCTAACGCCCTCGGCGAGGATGTCTCCTATCCCCTCACGTTTACCCATCTTCTCGAGAAGTTGGATGAGTGCTTCATGATTTCCAAATCTGGCTTCTATCCCATCTAGATCCTCCTTTGAGAGTATGCCATTTTCATAGCAGTCCATTGCGAAGGCCACTACGACACCTGATCCTATCGCGTCCATCCCATAATAGTTGCATATGTCTATTGCCTTGATTATTGCATCTAACCGGTCGATTCCGCAGTATGGACCCATGGCCCATAATGGCTCATACTCGACACGTGTCATAGTTCCCTTATATGGCCCCTCGGTGACCAAGCACATATGCTCACATCTCATAGCGCAGGAGCTGCAGCCTATTATCTTCGTTACGTAACGTTCATTCAGAAGTTCACCGCTCACCTTCTCTGCACCTTCAAAGGAGGCATTATTATAGTTCCGTGTTGGCATGCAGGCTATGGCGTTATGGACAAGAACGTTCTGTGGTGTTCCGAGAGTCCGATACTTCTGTGTGGCAGGACCCTTCATCCTCTCATGAAACTCCTTAACAAACTCTAAGAATTCTTCAGGTTTAGCCACCTTCACATCGTTTGTTCCACGTATAGCTATGGCCTTCAGGTTTTTGGAGCCCATAACTGCTCCCATACCTGTTCTTCCAGCAGCCCGCGTATAATCATTCATGATACATGCTAGCCTGTTAAGTTTCTCTCCGGCTGGACCTATTGCGGCGACGCGGATGTAATAGTCGCCGAGTTCCTCCTTTATAGTATTCTCAGTTTCCGCTGGAGACTTCCCCTTCAAATGTGAAGCATCCAATATCTGGATTGAGTCATCATCGATCCATACGTAAACAAGTTTCTCAGCCTTCCCCTCAAATATTATTGCGTCATATCCAGCTCTCTTCATTTCAGCTCCAAATGATCCATGAGACTTCGCCTCTCCAACGCCGAAACTTGCAGGTGACTTTGAGACGAACACGTGTCCATTCCCGCCGGTAGGCCACATGGTTCCTGATATAGGTCCAGTCGTTAATATTAGAGGGTTCTCTGGACTGAAGGGATCAACACCTGGCTTAGAATTATCAATCAATAAGCGTATGCCGAGGCCTATCCCGCCGATATACTTCTTCGCAAGATCCTCGCTTAAAGGTTCAGTGCGTGTTGCACCTGTTGAGAGATCAATTCTCAAGATCTTACCAGCATATCCATACAATAAATC
>WAQA01000028.1 GCA_015520475.1 Candidatus Bathyarchaeota archaeon
AATTAAGAAGGTTATTAAATCCTTGAAAGAGAATAATGTCCGTTGGGTTCACTCCACATTCGTTGACATTCGAGGTCTAATGCAGGATGTGAGTATACCTGCCAGAGAATACATTGAGGGCAACGCCTTCACGTCTGGGATAGGCTTCGACGGTTCATCAATCAGAGGGTTCAAGTCGATTGAGGAGTCAGACATGGTTCTAATGCCTGACCCGAAGACTCTAGCGATCATCCCATGGACCAGTGATGAGAAACAGAAGAGTGCAATAGTGATAGGGGATGTCTACGAGGCCTATGGCAGCAATCAACCATCAGAGGTATGTCCCAGAGGATACGTTGCCAAGCGGGCTGTGAAGGCAGCTGAGGATATGGGATACACAGGATACTTCGGTCCGGAAATAGAGTACTTCATCTTCTCATCGATAGATCCAACAAAGCTCGTCTGGGATCTATGGGTGAGTCCTAAGGGAGGAGAGGGAGACTCATGGGGAGCTCCAAGAGTCGTCCCTGAATCTCCTGAGATAACGCCTGGAAGATTCACTTTAAGGCCTAAAGAAGCATACTTCAGACCTCCGCCAGAAGACACGACGATAGAGTACCGTAACGAGGTTGCATCCATACTCGAAGATAGCTTCGGCTTTAAAGTTGAGATGCATCACCATGAGGTAGCAACAGCCGGACAACTCGAGATAGACTTCAGATATGGAGGGCTTGTTGAGACGGCTGACAGAACAATGTATTATAAGTTCGTGGCGAAGAACGTGGCTAAGAAGTATGGGATGATAGCTACATTCATGCCTAAGCCAGTATACCTTGACAATGCAAGCGGGATGCACGTTCACACCTCTCTCTGGAAGGACGGTGAGAATGCGATGTACGATGAGAATGACGAATATGCCGAGCTCAGCCAGACTGGAAGATACTTCGTAGGAGGATTACTGGAGCATGCTAGGGCCCTAACGGCTGTTTGCTGCCCGACAGTGAACTCCTATAAGAGGCTTGTACCTGGATTTGAAGCTCCAATCTACATAATGTGGTCTCGACGTAACAGATCCGCGTTGGTCAGGATACCGGTGTACTTTAGAGGTCCAGAATACGCATCACATAAACGCGCTGAATTCAGATCCGTCGATCCATCATGCAATCCATACCTGGCGTTCTCATGCATACTGATGGCTGGTCTAGACGGTGTCAAGAAGAAGATTGATCCGGGAGATCCCGTTGACGAGGACGTGTATGCCCTCACCCCAGAGAGGAGAAGAGCCCTAGGAATAGGAGAGCTACCTACAACATTGAAGGATGCACTGGAGGAGATGAAGAGTGACGAGGTTATCCATAGAACGCTTGGAAGCCACATCTTCGACGCCTTCATAGAGTATAAGACTAACGACTGGAACCAGTACTGCCTCTACGTGACTCCTTGGGAAATAATGAAATACTTGGACTACTAAAAAGATATTGGTGAAAAGATTGAGGGCATATATATTCGTAAAGACGAAGCCGGGAACATCGGAGGAGGTTGTAGAGAGAATTAAGAGTCGTGTTAAAGAGGTTGTCCAGGCAGATTCGATCTACGGCCGCTTTGACGCTATAATCATGATTGAAGCGCCAAACCTTGAAAGTATAAATGAAATCCTCTACAAAGTTATCGAGAAGGACCCGAATATAGTGCATACAGAGACCTCACTGACCCTCTCAGGATAATCGGTCGAGGATAACGGTGATGGACTCAAGTAAGGATCTTAGGAAGAAGGCTCTTAGGGCATTCGTTATGGTCAGGGTGAAACCTGGCACAAGCGAGGATATAGTCAGATCCAGAAGGATAAAGGGTGTAAAGATGGCCAATTCCGTCTTGGGAAGGTTCGATGCAGTCGTGGTCATAGAGGCTGAAAGCCTAGATGAACTTAAGAGGATAATCTATGATATGATAGAGCAGCATCCAAACGTTGTCCATACTGAAACGTTAATCTCAATATTCCATCCTCCCCCTCCAACTCCCCCATAAACCAGAAGTAAGAATGAGGAAGGAGGATTGATCCACTATCGATCCAGAAGAACTCTACTTTAATAAGCTGCCGCTTAATACGGAACCTATAATCGACGATACAACCCTGAGAGACGGCGTCCAGATGCCTGGCCTAGCCGTCTCACCAGAGGACGCGGCTAAGATAGCTCAGCTCCTCGACGAGATAGGCGTTGAAAGGATAGAGCTCCACCACTACCAGCAATCAGACAAGAAGGCTGTAAAGCTGATTCAAGACTTAAACTTAAACGCTAGAATCGCTGGATGGTGTAGGGCTGTAAAAGATGATGTAGACGACGCATTAGACTGTGGATTCGAAGAGATAGGAATATCCCATCCAGTCTCCTTTATACATTTCAAGGCTAAATGGCCTGATAAGACGGCTGATGATCTCCTTAGAAGAGTGGTTGATGTCGTCGAGTATGCAGCCAAAGATCATGGACTTAGAGTATTTGTTCATGGTGAAGACAGTACAAGAGCCGACTGGAACTTTGAGAAGAGATTTATAAATGCGGTTGCAGATGCAGGGGCTGAATGCTATAGGATCTGTGATACTGTTGGGATAGGCCTCTCAGACATAAATGCTCCTTTACCAAACGGTATACCCGCCAAAGTGAAGGCTATAAAAGCTGAGACAAAGATCGGAGATATCGAGATACATGCCCACGATGACTTCGGAAACGCTGTTGAGAACACTCTTGCGGCTATCAGGGCAGCGTCAGACGTCTGGGATAGGATCTATGCAAGCACAACTTTCTTGGGGATCGGTGAGAGGGCTGGAAACGCTGAAACAGAGAAGGTTATAATGAATCTTCTTCTACATCATGGAGTTAAAAAATTCGAGGGGAAAACTGAAAAGATAAAGTATATAGCTGACTTCATAAGTAGGGCAACCAGCTACGTGATTCCGCCGAACAAGGCTATAGTTGGAGATTACGCCTTCGCCCATGAATCAGGCATCCATACGCATGGGGTCTTAAGAGACCCATTAACCTATGAACCCTACCCGCCTGAACTAGTAGGTAATAAACGGAGATTAACTATCGGAAAACAATCTGGAAAGGCAATAATAAGATATAAAATCGAGGAGATCACAGGTAAAACGCCAAGCGAGACCATGCTAAAAACGGTTATACAGAAGGTTAAAGAGATCTATAATAATGGAAGAAGGGCTTCATTGAAGGATGCTGAATTCAAAGAGATACTTCGTGAGGTTGGATTAATCTAAATGCTCCCTCAATTTTTTGAAGAGGAATAACTCCAAATAGCATCTTTCCCCTCATCTACCAGAGCAATTTTTAACGATGGATTATTCAATCCGGGTTACGGTAACCATCAGAATCGTAAATATCACATTCATCAATTATGGTCTCCATAGACGCTTCTAACGCTGAAAACTATATCTCAAATAAGTTAACCTTTAATTCCCCGTTTGACAGCTCCCCTACAAGTATCTGTCCGCTTCTCATATTCATCCATTCATCTTCAAGATTTGTTCTTTCAGATGCAACTATCAGGCTTCCAGAGTTGATGGTGTAGGCTATCTGCGATACATGCTGGTTCTTGAAGCATAGGGCCTCTCCCCCTCCCTTCTCGTCATATTCGCAGTATACGTAGAGTCTCTCCCCATCGCTTAAGATGGTATTCAACACTGAATATGGCCTCTTCTTTTTAGGATATTTATGTCTGTTCTCCATCCATAAACTAGACATCTCATCCTTAAATCTTCGGAGGGCCTCCTGGAAGCTCCTTCCACCCTCCATCTCCTTCACAATATACCAGAAGTACACTTCGCTGTCGTTGACGCCTCTCACCATTCCACCCCAATCGCCTAACGCCTCTATAACCTCGTCTGGAATGTTTATGGTTCCGTTATGTGCAAAGATGTATCTTTTATAGTTGAACGGCTGGGAGTTCTCGATTGATATAAGTTTCTCTTTTGGGAGGCCTCTAGGATTACTTGCCTGTCTAATATGCGCTACAAAGATCCTGGAGTATGCGTTTTTCACGGCGGAGATGAACCTCTCCTTCTCTTTGAAGACCGCTCCTTCACTCTTAACAATTACTGGATCTCCGTTATCGGCGTAGTATCCGACTCCCCACCCATCACTCTGTAAGCGTTTACCATCGCAATTACTCTGCCTCAATAAGGAGCATGGATCATCCACGAGATACTTTCTAGCGTTAACTGCTTCAACAGATATCATCCCGAAGAGACGGCACATATAATCATCCTCTAACGGAGTATCCTTCCATCAACTCTTCACAGATAGATTAACACTAACTTATAAACATTAATCAGATGAGTATCCCTGTAGATGTTTGAGTGGATTGTTTAAGGGGGAAGGCTGTATTTGGAGTGAAACTATGGGAGACTGAAAAGTAAACTTTATCTGTTATGTCTTCACTAAAAGATAGTGCGGGTTGCCGGCCAGAGGGCGCGGGAAACACCCGTTCCCATTCCGAACACGGAAGTTAAGCCGCGCTCCGTCCCTGGTTGTAGTGCGGTCTTCGGCCGTGCGAAGCCAGGGAAGCTGGCAACCCGCATCAATCATGAAATCCCAAGAAACATCTACGGTTGAATCATCCCTTCTGCAGCTTTGATGTTGGGTAAACACCATACTTCCTCGCCGCTTCAATCATAACCATGAAGTATTCTGTCTTTACGTTTGGATGTATCGTGTTTGATGAGCCGAGTATGTATCCTCCTCCAGGAGCAGCGTCATGGATATCCCTTATGGTTTCCTTGATGACTCTTTCTCTTGGGCCGAAGACTAAGGTTCTGGCGCAGTCAACATTCCCCCATAACACAAGGTTTGGGAAGGCTTCTCGTAGATCCTTAAGTTTCATGCCTGATTGGATGTCTATTTCGCCGTATCCGTCGACTCCGGAGTCCAATAAGAGTTCCTTGGCGATCGGCCAGATGTTCCCGTCTGTCCTGAAGATGTAGGGGATGCCGAGGTGATGACAGAAATCAGTGATCCTCCTTAATCTAGGCAAAATAAATCTTCTAAAGGTTTCTGGAGAGTATACTGGTCCATGCGCAGTGGCTAGGTCTCCGCCTCCAAGTATGAAGTCTGCCCCATGCTTCTTTGACGCTTCAATCATCTTTAGTGTTCGTTCAAGCTGTCTATCTAGGTATCTCTCAATAAGGTCAGGTCTCGAGAGGGTTGCGATGAGCCACGGTTGATCTATCGGTATACCTATCCCTCCATAGCCAGCTATAAACTTCTCGTTGCCGAGCTTCTTCACTATCAAGTCGTAAGCCTCGAATGTTGTCTCGTCAATATTGAACTTTTCGTCTTCTAGGGATTTGACGATCTGTTCTATTGCCTTGATTCCTTCACGTCTAACAGCCGAGTCTACAAGCATGCATTCCATCGAGGATGGATTGTACCTCTCTATATGCCAGAGGCCTGTGGATTCATCTTCGAAGTAATATGTGTATTTGTCTATGATTCTTGTCGGTCCTCTTGATTCTGCGCCGGGGACTAGTGGAGGCCTCACAATGTCAAGTTCAAGTTTAACATGGATCTCAACGATGTCTCTCACAATCCTCTTTACGAGGATGTCTCTCTTCCCCTTATAGGTGAGCTCGTATATCTGTACCTGTCCAGGGCCTGAAGCTGCTGTATATGCCTCCCTACCTAAGATTTCAGAGGCTATGTTTGGTGATATGGCCTGTTCGAATAGTGGAACTCTGTCAGGCTCCTCAAAATTGAAGGCTGCCTCAACCCTCTCCCAAGAAGATGGCAAATCAATTCCTCTCCACTTAACATCTCCGTCATGGATGGTTTTATGGTCAGTATCGGATCATGCCGGATACTTCAGTAATATACTGTGTGAAGGTATATATCCTTTCAACTGAACATTTCCGAGGCTGCAGCCTTAAAGGCTTATGCCCTTACATTCTCAAGGAAGATCTGCTTATGGGAGGATCCGGATGAGTTATGTCTCATGGGTTAACCTCTACGCGGCTCTCCTCCCTCACGGTTGATGTGGAGATGATATGGGTCTACAGAAGACATAAAAGATTACTGCTCTATAAACTTCGGATTTTTACTCAAAATTTATTACTTACATTATACATTTTTTGAGGGGGAACGGTGGCTTCCATGGCAAGTAACATGTTACTCTCAGTGTTTCAAACGTTGGTTCCCCAAGACAATATTATAGGTTGGATATTCCAGTTAATCTGGATAATAGTCTTTGTCATCTTCATGTTTTATGGGCAGAGGATACAGATAACGATTATGCTTAGGGAGATAGAGGGTCACCTATACAAGCTTAAGTTGATGAGGGATAAGGGTAGAGAGATAGCCATATCAACCATAAAGGAGCTTGGACATCCCTCTGAGGATCCAACGGCTAGAGTGGACAGGTTCCTCGAGCATGTTGATATAGGCCCGGTAAGCCTCGACCCTGTTGGAATAATTAAACGTCTAGAGCATCTGATTGATGTGCGAGAGTTAAGATTTAAGGATGAAGTGAGGATGCTTGCGCCTAAAGCAGATGAGGTTCAGATGATGAATCTGACAAATGTTCTTGAGGCAGCCTTAGCCCTAAACCAGATATATAAGATAATACGTCATTTCTATCTGCAGAGTAAGAAGACTCTAAGCATTTACATTGTAATGCAGCTCCAGATGATTCTGCCGATGGTTATGAAGGAATGTGAAGCGTTTGCAAGTGCCTTGAGAGCCTTCACGTTAGGGCAGCCTATAGGGGATGGTGTTGGACCATTAGTAGCAGCAAAGCTCATGTGGAGAAGCGATAAGAAGAGGGAGATAGCCAAGGACATAGTGGTTGGAGAGGTTATGATTGACGGTAGGAAGGCGTATGTCTTAAAGGCTAAAGGTCCAGGCGGGAACGTTGGGAAGCCAGGAGAAGCTATACGTCAGATACTGGAGGAGAATGAGGGGAAAGTAGCCATGATAATCCTGGTGGATGCTGCGCAGAAGCTTGAAGGGGAGAAGTCAGGTGAAGTTGCTGAGGGCGTCGGCGTAGCGATAGGAGGAGTTGGAGTTGAAAAGTTCAAGGTTGAGGAGATATCGGCGAAGTTCAAGGTTCCATTAAATGCTATCCTAATAAAGGAGGATATCGGCGATGTGGTCTCGATAATGAAGAAGGAGATAATAAATGGAGCTGAAGACGCTATTAAAAGGATTAAACGTTTAATCCATGAGAAGACGAAGGAAGGTGACACCGTTATAATCGCAGGTATAGGAAACACTATGGGTATAGGTCAATAGGTGATTTCAGAATTGGACAATATTAAGTCTACCAGTACACAGACAAAGAAGATCTCAACAATCTTCATAGTTATAATATCTGTGATGTTGATCCTCTCGATAGCAGCTCTCTTCCAAGTCTTCGAATCTTACAGGAGAGGAAGACTTGACACTGCAAACCTAATATTGAGTGTAAGTGCGGTTACAATCTCGATTTATATGCTTCTCCAGTTAAGGGTGAAACCGTTAAAGCTCGGCTTCGAACCGCAGAAAGTATTGACGACTATCGAATGTGTAAGTTGCGGATATAAAATGACAAGGGAGTTCAAGGCTGGAGACTTTATGTTCAAAAAGGTTGAGTCATGTCCACAATGTAATGAGAGGATGATTATATCATCAATCTATAAGGCTCCGCAGCAGAAGAGCTGATTCCATCCGCATGGAACAATCAATTGGGAGATCAACTCACATTATAAAAATAACAGTTCTATTCCTTCTGCTGTCCGAACTGCAACTTGTATGTGGATATCAATGCATCTTTCAATATTTGAAATCGTTATAGGTCCTTTTTTTGGGGGTGGTGGGCGCTGTCAATCTGTCCTGAACCTCTCTGGGAGGCAGGCCACCATCTTTAGACGATGATAGTTGACTAGATGTGCTCTTCAATCCCGTTTGGTGAGGACGATGATCCCGTCCTTCCCTAAAAGGATTGTATGTTCAGCTTGGGCGACCGGTCTTCCTGTAGCCTCAAAGAAGATTGGATAACTCATTATGCTTCTGCTTGAGAGGAGCTCATGGAAGACCCTTCTAAACCTCTCCTGGTCCATCAGATGCATAAGCCACCTCTCAGAGAAGGGCAATGTCCTAAAATTCTTTGCGATATAATTTAGGAGGAATCTTGAGTCTGGGTTCTTAGGAGACTTGTACTTGGCGAATCTAAATATGTAATGTTCAGATCCGCTTTTAACTGTTCCTGAAGCATCCCTTGTAGTTACGAACGGTTCAATAGCGTAAACCTCCCCTTCACGGAACCTTGAAGTTGATATGTGGGAGACGTTTGGAACAGCCTTGCCTGCATGTATAAGATATCTTCCAATCTGATGTCCAGTGAGGTTGGATATGGGTTTGAAGCCGTAGCTCTCTATCACCATCTGAATCTTTGAGCTGGCATCTGAAATCTTCATTCCAGGATGGATCATGCCTATAACCCTTTCTAGGGCTTTCTCAGCCGCTATGACCAGTCCCTCATAATCAGGATTAAAGCATATGGTCTTAGCAGTGTCAGCTATGTATCCGTCGATGTGAACTCCGACATCAACCTTGACGATTGAACCCTCCGGTATCCTTCTTGTGTCGCCTGGAGGTGACGAGTAATGGGCAGCAACTTCATTCACTGAAACATTGCATGGAAACGCTGGTTCACCGCCCAAGCTCCGAATCATCTCTTCAGCCGTATTGCATATATCAATTATCTGCATCTCCTCCTTGATCATACTGCTAACTTCATCCCTGACATCAGCTGCGATTTGACCTGCAGTAATATACTTCTCTACCGCTTCGTCATCAAGCATCTTAGACACGGCCTTTAAGGGGAGGAGACGCTTAAATAAAGAATTCTTCCCTCTAAAACCTTAAAAAGGTTATATTTTATAAGGGTACCGCAAAAGAACTCTAAAAATGGTTGATGGATGTTCTCTCCATCATCTGAGATATATGGGCTGACTTAATATGTCAGATCACTGAATCTTCAATTGATATTTC
>WAQA01000029.1 GCA_015520475.1 Candidatus Bathyarchaeota archaeon
ATAATATTATTGGTCGTTGATACGTCGATCGACGAGAAGATGAGGCCGGACTATTCCATGATTGAGAGGGCATGCAGGGAGATAGGGAGGGGGTTAAGAAGAGGATCAATAGTTATAGTTACAAGTACTGTGGGTCCAGGAGTATCGGAGACTCTGATAAGGGGTATACTGGAGGATGAATCTGGACTTGAGGCTGGAAGGGACTTCGGATTGGCATTCAGCCCGATCCATGCATCATCTGGAAGAATATTACATGATATAATGAATTATATACGTGTAGTTGCTGGTATAGATGATAGAAGCCTAAAAGTAGCATCACATATACTAAATACAATAGTCAAATCTGGAACAGTGACCGTCAGCAGCATAAAAGCCGCTGAAGCGGTGAAGCTCTTCCAAAACGTCTATAGAGACGTTAACATGGCCCTTGCAAATGAGTTTGCAATCTTCTGTGAAAGGGCGGGAATAGACTATTCTGAAGTGCAGCACGCCGCCAATATGGATCCATACTGTCACCTTCCCCTTCCAGGTCTAGTGAGCGGTCATATCCCAAAGGATCCATATCTCCTAATAAATGAGGCTGAAAATCTAGGTGTAAACCTTAAGATAGCGAAGGCTGCCAGGAAGACGAATGAGAACATGGTGAAGCATGCAGCCAAACTTGTAAGAGACGCTCTACGTGAATGTGGAAAAACCTTGAGGGGCGCTGAGATATCTGTCTTAGGAATCTCCTACAAAGCCAACGTTAAAGAGAGGAGAGGGTCAAGGGCAATAAACCTCATTAGATTGTTAGGGGCGAAAGGTGCGAAAGTAAGAGTATATGACCCATACTATACAACAATGGAACTTGAGGATTTAGGATGCAGAATAAACACTTCTCTAAAGAGCGCGATTAGAGGAGCTGACTGTATAGTGATAGCGGTCGGTCATGACAAATTTAAAAAGATAAATCTGCATGAACTGAAAGTTTACATGAAGATGCCTGCGGCAATAATAGATTTAAGCCATACACTTAACCCTGAAGATATAAGGGAAGAAGGTATAGTGTATCGAGGATTCGGAAGAGGAAAGCATAATTGGGCAAAGTAAAGATATGGTATGACGCGTGCACCGGAAAACATGTCAGGTATGGAACAGTAATAGCTAGACATCTCAGACGTAAAAACTTCGATTTCATATTAACCACTAGAAATCATCCGGATACAATAATGCTGGCCAAGCACTTAAAAGAAGACTTTATGGTCATAGGAAATTATGATCCGTCATCGAATCTGACAAGGCTTCGTGAAGGATTAAAAAGGCAGATACGATTCTGCGAGATGTTTAAGGATGAACCGCCGGACATAGCGATATCCCATGGCTCAGTAGATCTCTGCAGAGTAGCATTCGGCCTCAGAATACCTACAATCTCAACATTTGACAGTCCACATGCTGAAGCTGTGAATAGACTAACGATACCGCTCGTAGATGTGTTAGTAACTTCGAAGGCTATTCCAATCAAGAACCTAAAAAAGTATGGAGCGAGAAGAATTATAACCTTCGACGGAGTTGACGAGGTGGCGTGGATAAAGAATTACAGGTCAAAGGCAGGGCATGAGTATGGAAGACCGTTAATATTGGTGAGACAATTAGAGACAAGAGCCGTGTACGCTGAAGGGAAAATTGATGTAATGGAAGAGATCGCCCATAAACTCACATCAATCGGCAGAGTAATCTTCCTGCCTAGATATGAGAGAAAACCGAGAGGAAAACTCATAATCCCGAAGGGATTCGTTGATACAGCTGAACTTGCAGGTCAAGCGGATATAGTCATAAGTCCTGGAGGGACAATTGCTAGGGAAGCCGCCCTACAGGGAACTCCAAGCATAGTCGTCAATATCCTCCTGAAAAAGTCCTATGTTAACGAGTATCTCTCAAAGAAGGGATTCCCAATCTTCACGGTAAACGTGGATGAATCTATCAAATATGCTCAAAAATATATTGGAAGAAAGGATGATGTCAAAGCATTATTGGATGGTCTGGAGAATCCAGTAGACGTGATTGAAGAAGTAATAGAGGAGATAAAGAAAGGTGGATGAGTAGGTCTAAGATGAAGAAGATAAAGGTGTGTGCAGTTATCCCCTCTAGAAATGAACAGGAATATCTGGAAAAAACATTGGTGTCATTAAAGAACCAAACCTTAAAGGTTGAGAAGATAATAGTTGTGGATGATGGATCAACTGATGAAACTCCGAGGATCGCTGAGAAATATGCGGATGTAACCGTTAACCTCCAATCACATGATGAGAGTTACGCTGGCAAACCAGATCTAGCCAGAGTTATAAATAGAGGATTGCTTCATGTTCCGGAGGATGCCGATTACGTTCTGATATTAGGTGCTGATCATCAGCTGCCTAAAAATTATGTAGAGAGAATCATTGAGAGGATGGAGCGAGATCCGAAATTAGTCATAGCCAGTGGGAGAATAGAGGGGGAACCCTACTCTGAAGATGCTCCAAGAGGATCTGGTAGGATAGTGAAATCTAGGTTCTGGAGGAATCTTAATGGGATGAGGTATCCTGTGGTATGGGGTTGGGAAGCATGGCTCCTTTATAAGGCCATGCAGTTGGGATATAGAGTAAAGTGCTTTTATGATATAACCTCTAATGTCCAGAAGAAGACTGAGCTGAAGAAGGCAGGGCTATGGGGAAAAGCCATGTATGCCCTCGGCTATGACTGGAAATATGTAGTGGGCAGAAGCTTCCTTATGTTTCTCAAAAGTCCAAGAGCCGGTTTTGAGATGTTTATTAATTGGCTTCTTCACAGAGATGTTGAAAGGCTTGAAATATCTGAGTGGGTAAATAACATGCAAAAGGAGATGTTTAAAAGGAAGCTTCTAAAAATAATTAAGTGCAGACTGAAAAGGTAATACTCCAGCTGAAATTAAGGGAGAAGATTTTGAGGAGAGAGCTGCCTCATACTCTCTCCGAAGTATTCAATCCTTCTATCCTTCAAAGAACTCCTTTACACTCTTCACTATATACTCCATCTCCTTAACGGTCATTGTTGGATATAGTGGTAAGGTTAGGACCCTGTCTGAGATGCTCTCAGTTACTGGGAGATAACCCCTCCTTAAACCAAACTTCTCCATGTATAGGCGTGTTAAATGAACCGGCTTAAAGTATATCTTGCTTGTAATATTCTTCTCTGCCAGATAATTCTTTAATGCATCCCTCATCTCTTTATCACCTTTAACTCTTATTGTGTACATCTGGTATATGTGGAAGTATCCATTGGGGGCGTTAGGTGTCTCTATCATATCTATCTCAGAAAGATTTCTCGTCATATATTCCGCCTTCTCCCTCCTCATCTCAATAATTCTGTCGATTTTTCTCATTTGAGATATGCCTAAAGCAGCTATGATGCTGGATACGCGCCAGTTATAGCCTAATATAACATAATCCATTGATCCATCTGTTGAAGGATGAAATTCTGATCTTCCATGGGATCTTATCATCTTTAGGCGCTTATATATCTCCCTTGAGTTCGTTACGATTACTCCTCCCTCCCCTGTAGTGATAACCTTATTGCCGCAGAAGCTGAACATGGCTGCGTCGCCGAAAGAGCCGACTTTGCGATGATCTATTGAGGCGCCTAATGATTCAGCTGCATCTTCAATAAGCAGAATCTTGTGGTCCTCAGCTATCTCTTTTAACTCTCTGATTCGACAGGGCAATCCGCCATAATGTATCGGCATTATAGCCCTTGTCCTCTTAGTTATTTTCCTCTTTACATCCTCAGGATCTAAGCCAAATGTAGAGTCTTCTATATCAGCAAATACTGGCTTAGCGCCGACAAACAATGGAGCGTTAGCTGTAGCTATGAATGTGAATGAGGGAACTATCACCTCGTCGCCGGGGCCTATGTTGTAAGCTAACATAATGGCGTGGAGTGCTGAGGTGCCGGAATTGAATGAGACGCAATATCTCATCCCTACATACTCTGCTACTATCCTCTCAAACTCCTCCACTTCTGGACCTATAGTCCAGTAGGTTCCCCTCTTAATCACTTGAGTAACTCTCTCTACGTCTTCTTTATCCCAATATACTCTATATAGCGGAATCTTCTGATCAGACGTTTCTTACGCCTCCCCTCTCTCCCTATAAGTTCCGTGTTGATGCCGTTCTCCCGCGTATAATGCTACGTGATTATATATTCCCCTCTTTGGATCCAGTGGTGAAAAGTCAAGTGTCTGCTCTGTTAATGTGATATCCGCTAAAATGCCGGTGCCATCATCAGGGGGAACCTCATATTCTATTTTGACATCTGGGAAACATCTCTTAATTATATCTGCAATCTCTTTTAGAGTTGTCATCTTACCAGTACCGATATTCAGGGTTATATCTGATATGTCATTGAGTGTGACCTTCACAAAGGTCTCCGCTACATCATTTAAGTGTATGAAATCCCTATATTTATTAGGTCCCTTAACAATTATTGGTTCGCCCTTCAACGCCTTCTTAATAAAGATTGAAATGACATCTTTACCCAGCTGGGGATCTCCTCCATAAACATTGAACAGTCTTAGGATGACATAATCTAATCCGTATGATTCATGATAAGCCTTTATCATATGCTCAGCGATAAGTTTATGGTAGCCATAGATTGTAGTTGGGTTTGTAGGATCATCCTCCTTAACGGGGTTCTTGCTGTGATAACCGTAAACTGCTGCTGATGAAGCAAATACCAATTTTTCAATGTCGGTTTTTCTCATGGCGTTGACAAAAGTGTAAAGTAAGGAAATAGTTTTTGGACTAGTGGATCGAGAATTTTCCCTACTTTTTGAACATTGAGTGCGTCAGCTTCGCTTTGAGGAAAAATATGTATTGGAGTTTCTGCTAGTAAACGATCTAAGG
>WAQA01000030.1 GCA_015520475.1 Candidatus Bathyarchaeota archaeon
CAACAACTCAATATTAGGGTGCCTTATAACATCAACCATTCTAGGCGTCATTATACATGCGGCGCAGTCCAATGTTGGGAAGGTCTTGTCGAGCTGAGCCATCCTACCTCCTATGCTCGGCGACTTCTCAACAAGATAAACCTTGAATCCTTGATCAGCTAGGTCTAAAGCTGCTTGGATACCTGCTATTCCCCCTCCTATGATCAAGCCGGCTTTAACCATTCTTAGCTACCCTACCTTGAACGGGTTTGGTCCAAGCCTCCTAATCTGTTCAGTCATCTCTCGGATGACCCTGGCGAATTTCTCCCCCTCTCCACTGGATATCCACTCTAAGCGTAGCCGTTCAATCTCGATTCCCATATCCTCCATCATAACGGTTAAGGCCTCTATTCGCCTTTCAGCCTTTAAGTTTCCATCTATGTAATGGCAGTCTCCAGGGTGGCATCCAGTTATTAATATGCCGTCTACACCTTTCATGAGCGCGTCCATTACTAAGGCTGGATGAACCATGCCGGAGCACATTACACGGATAATCCTGACGTTTGGAGGATATGATATTCTAGCTGTTCCAGCTAGATCGGCTGCAGCATAGGAGCACCAATTGCAACAGAACGTTAAGATGAGCGGTTCAAACTCTTCTTGAGCCAAGCATAAGCCTCCATAAAGTTCATGATATTCTTTACCGTCGCTTTTAGCTGAATTGTATGTTTAGGTGACTATAAACTTTTCGGCAAGAATACAGCAACATTACTGTAAAAGAGAAAGAAGATATCGATTATAGGGAGAATCTTCAATTACCATCTTAAATCGATAGGTGCGGCATCTCCTCCTAAATTCCCCAGCCTACATGCCAGATTTAAATAGGAGTACAGTTTATTTCTCTAAAATACCTGTATAGATATCACATAATAAGAAGTGATTAGCTGTTGCCGTCCATAAGCAGGAGCTTAGCAATCCTCTTCCTGATAAATGTGATGCTATCGATTTATTGGAGTGCCATGAACCCATTCATTCCACTCTTCATTAGAAGCCTTGATGCAACCATCTTTCAAGTGAGTATAGTCCTCTTCATTGGAGGGTTAGTAGCGACCGCTGTGATGGTGCCGAGCGGCTTCCTCTCTGACAAGTATGGAGAGAGAAGGATTATAGTTATAAGTATGATCTTCTTAGCAGCCTCTCCACTCCTCTACACATTAGTAAATACATGGGAAGAAACTATATTATACACGATCATTAATATGGCAGCGTTCAGCCTCTTCATACCGGCTAGGATGAGTCTAATAGCCTCTAATGTTAGATCGTCTGTGATGGCTACAGCCTACGGTCTAATGAATATAGCGTGGCCCATCGGAGGGATCCTCGGACCATTAATAGGCGGCTTCATAATAGACAATTATGGATGGAATCACTTCTTCTATAACCTGTCAATCATCGCGTTGATATGTGCCTTCCTAGGCTTATTCCTGGAGGATGAGAGGAGAACTGAAAGGAGAGTAGAGGGGAAGCGGAACAACTCTTTCTGGAGAGAAGCCTTCTGGATACTGCTTGTACTATTCCTTCTCCACATAGCCGGAAATACGGCCCGTGGAATACTAAACACTGTTTTCCCATTCTATATAACCGAGAACTTTAATAAGAGCAATACGGAAGCAGGCTTCTTCTTCTCCTTTGGTTTCGGAGCTGCAACGTTAATAGCTCAGCTTCCGAGCGGATTATTGGCGGATAAGTTTGGCAGGAAGAGAGTTATGGTCTACTTTACAATTCCAATCCCCATAGTAACCTCATTACTCTTAATGCTGAACGATTACATCCTAGTGTTAATAGTGTATACTGTAATTACAAGCCTGTGGAGTGCAACGTGGCCTGCGTCAACAGCGTATCTTATGGCTTTGACGCCGCCGTCTAAGCGGGGCTCAATCATAGCTGTGCGGCAAACAGCTATTCGTCTAGGCTTCACCATTGGACCGTTAATAGGTGGTTTTCTATGGGATGCCTACGGCCCAACCTCCTCATTCTACTTCACAATCTTCTTCTTCGCCTTATCATTCATCCTAGTCCTATTACTGAAGGATTAAACCTGCACATGAAGAAGATTATCTTGACCTCACAAGGAGATCCCGTGTGAAAGTGTTGGGATGGGTTGCGATAAACTTCTGTTTTCGGTATTGGATAGTCTTGGATGGGGAGATGTAAACTTCCCGAACCAGCGGATGCGAACTGGTGTGCGTAAAGCTTCCGGTTGAACGCTGGAAACCCATCCGAAAAGGTGGGGCAGTTCACTCCATGAGGGCTGAAATGGGCCGCGAATAAAATTAAATATTCTGGTCTCATAGTCTTGGGATGCTCCTGCATGGAGACTCTCAAGTGAAGCAATGTAACATGTCAATGATTAGTAGGCTTCAAGGATATGTTATGTACGTGTGTATCTTATTCCATCGGATAATTCTTGGCGTTAGATTGTAGAATAGAATATAATAGGAACATTGTATACGTAAATATAGCCTGTGGGGTGGTGTGTTCTGTGGGGGCTGTAGATCCCTTGGAACCAGCGGATGTGAGGGTTAGCGGTGAGCTACCCTTAAACGCTGGAAAAAACATTATAAGAGATAGAGGTTGTTCACAGGCGATAGAATATCTATGTTGTCGAGGAGAACCAGATGGATCTGCCGGAAGAGATAGGTGAAGCTGTAAAGAGTTTTCTTGAGGATTTAAAATCTAGAGAAGTAACTTCTGGTATAGGTCTCTTTGGAAGTTGGAGTCGGGGAGACGCTGTTCAGAGCAGCGACGTTGATCTACTCGTAATCGATAAAGCAGACTTCAACTATGAATATACTGAAAGAATCAACCTTGACGGAGTATTTGTAGACCTAAACTTCATACCTGAGAAGTGGATAGTTGGTAAAGTCCCAGCGGAGATTGACCAGAAGATATACGAGGCAAAGATACTGTTTGACAGGAGTGGATACTTAACGAGAGTTAAGGATTGGATGGAGAAGGCTTACTGGACATATGAAAGGGTTGACCTACGCACTGAGTCACACCTGATAAATGCATATACATACATTAGCAGGGCAACCTCGGCTGCTAGTAAAGAGGACTACAAGAGCGCATCAATATACATAGCTGTGGGCCTCGAAGAAACCTTCAAAATCCTAGCTGACATCAACATGTCGATTATATCTAACAGTCGATTCATAAGATCTGTAACATCAATAATCGAGAAGACAGGTTTAAAGGAGGCCTTCGCATTATATCTTGAAGCCTTCGGGTTAGAGAACTATAACAGAGAGAGGGCTGAAGAAACATTAGACCTCTTCAGGCATATATGGAGCGAAACCTCACTGTACATTAAAGATGTGGAAGAGAAACCCTACAATGTACATCCAAAAGTAGCGAAGACCCTGAGATACTACTACAATGAAAACTTCTTTGAGGGTTTCATCTTAAGATCCGAAGCTTTAATAGAGGAAGAATCCTTCATAGAATCCGGCCGTTACATCCTTAGGGTCCTAACCGAGATTCTGGAGAACTATGTCTGGTTCAGGCTTCTAGAGGATGGGGTGCGTTTCGATTATACAACGCTCCTCAGCTCGTTGAGGAAGATTCACGGTGAGTCCTCAATAACCAGTAAGATTAACGAAATTTTCAGAATAGAGGGTTCCCCATCGAAGATTAAGTCCTCTCTAGATATGGCCAAGAGGATAATTGATGATGTCCGCCGGAAAAGATCAAGTTTCATAAAGGAGAAGAAGATGCTCAGTTAAACATATATACATATCCACGTCTATTAACGGTGAGATGAAACCTAAAAATGAGTTCTGGGGATTACATTAAAGTAAACTCTCTAAAGCCTGACTTTCAGAATGTAAACTTAAAAGTGAAGATTGTGAGTATAGGCTCGCCGAGATCAATCTTCTCAAGGAAGGGGAGACGGGAACACCTATTCGCTGAAGCCTTCGTAGGAGATGAAACAGGATCTGTCCTACTGACATTATGGGATGATCAGATAGGCAAATTCAAGGCTGGAGACGTAATTGAAATAAGAAATGGATATACAACTCTCTATAAGGGATCGTTAAGGTTAAACCCTGGAAAGAATGGTGTGATAAGAAAGATAGAAGATGAAGCTATAGAAGCAAATATAAGGAACAATCTCTCGGAGAGAACCCATATACATATACCGTGGAAATCAAGAGAGGTAATGCCGTTCAAAAGAAGAAAAAGAAGATAATAATAGAGACAGATTTCATGTTAAAGAACAGTCGAGACTTAGGGGAGCCCTACGTGGAGAAATACATATTAAAAACTGAAGGTTCAAGAAATTATTGGGAAGATATTACGTGTTAAGGGCCCGGGAAAGCCCGGTGGAGGAGAAGACCTCCGCCGAATGTAGCGGCCAAGCATGGCGGGCTCTGGACCCGCTGACGGGAGTTCGAATCTCCCCCGGGCTACCAATCCCAGATTGTAATTTATACTGTTTTAAGATTAGCATTTTCTATGGTGAATTCTTCTTTCAGCTTCATCTTTAGTGCTTTTAGCAACGTGTCTATTTGGTTCTGCTCATGGTATTGTTTATTTTTCGTTGTTACTACTGTCCTGTGAGGTTTTGATAATGCCTCTTTCGTTAGGATCTCTTCTGGGTTTAAGCCGAGGGCTCTTGCTATTTCCTTTAGTATTTCTATCCTTTGCGGCTAATGGCATATCGATGATAAGCCATCCGTGAATCATTTGTTTAGGTGGGAGTTTAGATGATTTCGTGATGAAAGGTATTAGTGTACCAGTAACATCTTCGCCAGGAGCTATGATCTTAATCCTTAATTGACACTTCTCAAAGAGGCGCCTGTTCACAAACCGAGATACTTTTTACGCAGTCCCCTGAAAAAAGAAAGTATTAACATTTAAGTTTTAACTCCCACCTTAAAGTAAAGAGCATTGCCATCATTAGAAAAATAATAAGGAAAGATAAGCAAACAATCTGAAAGGTGACAGGTACTGGCCGAAAAAAGTCAATTCACAGTTTCCTATTTCAGTAGTGGATCACTAACTCCACTAAGAATTGAAATATGTGAGAAGCTGGATAAAGAGGGTTATATACAGAAAGATGAATTTGTAGCAGAATTTCTATCGAGAGGTTATAAAAAAAGAGAGATTTACCGTGAGCTTGAGCTGAGTTGCTATGCATGCAAAGCTCGATATATACCTGAAAAAAGAAAGTATATAGCATTAAAACTTGGGATGGATTCGTGGTCAGACTTAAAACGAAGGGCGTTCGAGCAAGAATCGTTTTTAAGTTTTAACATAACAAAATATAAGAGAGCGTATAAAGTTTCTGTTCCTTACTCGAGCTTTTACTCCTGTAACCTAAAAGCTATCCTCCAGAAACATGATTTTCGATACGTCCCCTTTAGATATGTTACAAGTCTGCAACTGGGCAAGATCTTGGATATGATTTCAGATGTCCTTCCAAGATTGAGAATACCCACAAGAGATGAAGATAATGCCGTTGTGAAGATGAGAAAAATGATACAAAAAATTAGCAAGAGGTCAAAAACGCAAACGCGCCGTGCGTGGTTCATAGGCAGAGTCACCTTTAAATTAAATATTAGTCCAATGCTGGAAAGGACTATGGAATTGATTCTCAGTATTGGACGAAGACCAATTGAATGGCATGGAGGGTCGGTTATAGATTTACAGGCTCTTGATAACAAGGTTCATTCTGGAAAAAAAGAATTATGGGATTGTCTCAAATATTTGAACGAAAAAGGCATCATAAGATACACTACACCAAACAAAGTGACTTTAACTGGTCTGGGCTACGCTATTTTGCACTATTATAAACTGACGAAACAGGGCTATAGAAACTTTGATGTATTAGTTAAAAGGGATACAAGCTGCATAAATGACATTGAGATTGCCAACTCTTCATTCCTTCATGAGGGTTTACGGCAAGAAATTCAAAAATTTGGTTCGACTTCAATTGGCTATTTCATGATTAAAGGATATACATTTAATGAGACTCGGGCGTTTTTCGAAAGAATCCTTTCAAAGTGGCAATCTTTAAGA
>WAQA01000031.1 GCA_015520475.1 Candidatus Bathyarchaeota archaeon
ATCTGATAAAGGCAACGTTCCTAGTCACCCGCACAGTGAATCAGCCGAGAAAGTATGAGGGGAACCCCATCATGGTAAAGGATAGGCCATGGGAGGGATGCGGCCCATTCGCACCAGCAGTCCTAAAAGACGAGGAGGAAGGCATCTTCAAGATGTGGTATCAAAGCTGGAGTAGGAGGAAGGGATACTGGACAATGTATGCTACATCAAAGGATGGGATACACTGGAACAAGCCTCAATTAGACGTTATACGCCGCGGAGAGCAGTCTACAAACATAGTATCAGTAGGAACTGAGATGGGTAGATCAGTATTCAAGGACCCTGAAGAGGCGGATCCTAAAAAGAGGTATAAGGCTCCTTACAGTCACCCAACAGAGAAGGGACTTTACGAGCTGCGTTTAGCCTACTCTCCAGACGGGATACACTGGAGCCAATATCCAGGACCATTCGATTCGGGAAGAGGAGACGAAGTAACATACTTCATGTATGATCCAGTGAACGAGAAGTATGTACTCTTCACAAGAAACCCCTATCCATATCCACATCTTAAACCTAGATCAAAGAGATGTATATTTAGGGCTCAAAGCAGCAACTTAATAGATTGGTCAATGTCAGCTCCGATAATAGTTCAGGATCAATCTGACCCTCCAGACATAGACTTCTACGATATGAAAGCAATCTTCTATGAGAGCTTATACGTAGGATTCTTAACGGTTCACCATACAGCCTCAGACACTCTAGATGTATATTTAACTTATAGCCGAGACGGTTTCCATTGGAGAAGATTCAGAGAGAAGCCCTTTCTCCCTTTAGGCTCTCCAGGAAGCTGGGATTCTGGAATGGTAAGCGTCGGATCAATCATGAAGATGAATGATGAAATATGGATATATTACAGCGGCTGGGACGGGCCTCACGGCAGCTTAAAGAGGAGAGGCGCGATTGGATTAGCTAAGTTGAGAATTGACGGTTTCGTATCTATGGACGCGGCTGAAATGGAAGAGTACTATAAGCCTCACGGATACCAAGTTTCACTCCTTACAAAACCATTATATTCTCCTGGCAACCGTCTAGTAGTGAATGTTGACGCCTCAGAAGGCTACATCGACGCTGAACTTCTAGATCTAGATGGAAACGTTATCAAAGGATACAGCAGGGAAGACTGCGACACCTTCAGAGGAGACAGCGTAAACCACGTATTTACATGGAATGGAAACCCGGACATATCCGGAAAGTTACCGGCTAGGATAAGATTCTACATGAAGAAAGCGAGGCTCTACGCTCTACAGATACCTAAAGTATCTGATTAGCACATCTCCCAACATGACAGATACAAGAGACTGAGAAGATTTTATCTTGGAGGAGAACAATCCATCATCCGCGCTGAGAAGTAGAACAGAATCTTCCCTCATCCAGGAAGCATTGGATAATAATGTTCAGATTGATTGGAGGCCGCCGCCGGGATTTGAACCCGGCCTCCAGGCTCCACAGGCCTGTACTACCATTGGATGGTATCTGTACGCTACCAGACTCCGCGAAGATTCTTCTCTACGTTACGGCGGCCACTATCCCTCAGCTCAACCATCCCTTTTTTATTCTTATCAATATGAGAACTTTAAATATTTTGGTTTCTCATCTCGACGCCATCAAGATAAAGTTTTTAATATGATTCCTTTAGGGGTCCGGTATGCTCTGAGCAATTATGGGAGTCTTCTCATAGCCCTGAATAGCCTCTCGACCAATCCTTATCCACACGTAATGTGAATCCACTTAGACTCTGAAGACATAACTCCAAAGGTCCTCTCCGATATGTGCTCCATATTCACTATCGAGTGACACTGGCTGACATTGACGGCTAAAGGCTGAGAATCAACATGTACAGCTGCTAACCGTTCACCCTGCCTAGTCTCGTCCATGATTATCGCCCTTCAGGATTATATCAAGACAGAACCCCATTTCAGATTCTTAACAGAAGAGTAAATGATGAGGGGGACGGCGGGATTGATTCTCTCATCCCAGAGACGTAGACCAGCCATCTACATAATGCAATCCTTAACCTTATGATTAATTGAGCATCTATTACGTTTAACGCTCAGCTTCTCCTATGGCGTTGATGAACCACTAAAACAAGCCTATAATAGATCACCTTCAAAGGAGTCTCCATAGAACCCCCATCTCAGAAACGTCTCCCTTCATATCCGAGGATTAAGATAAAGGGTTATTATTCTATATCCTCCCAATATTAGGGGGTGAGAGATATGAGATTCTCTGTCCAGGAGAATCTGATCCCAGGAGACTCAACTCTAGAGAGGATGGAGAAAGCCGAGGAATACGGATTTGAAGGAATGGAGATTTTAGGTAAAGGTCTACCTGGCAGAATAGAAGAGATAAAGGAGGGCCTAGCAACATCGAAGATTAAAGTTTCAACGGTATGTCTAGGGTACTCAGGCGATCTCCTTGGACCAAACAGAGAATCCAGAGAGAGGGCCATTAAGAGCATAAAGGACATACTGAGAATATGTGCCGAAATAGAATGTGTAGGCCTAATAGTTGTTCCAACATTCGGAGGTCCTAAAATCTCGGATCTCTATCCATGGCATAAAGACATAACAGAAGTTGAGAAGAAAATATTAATTGAGGAATGTAGGATTATAGAGGATTACGCAGAAGATGTAGATGCTTACCTGATACTTGAACCATTAAACCGTTACGAAACCCATCTTATTAATAGGCTTGAACAGGCCGTTGAGGTATGTGAGGCTGTCGGAGGGGAACATGTCAAGGTTATGGCTGACTTCTTCCACATGAATATTGAAGAGGCGGATATAGCAGCGAGTCTTAGAGAGGCTGCAGATCATATAGTGCATATACACCTTGCAGATAGCAACAGACTCGTACCTGGACGTGGACATATAAACTTCAGAGATGGATTCTCAGTATTAAAGGAGATTGGATACAAGTATTTCATGGCTATCGAGTGTATGATGGATGGAAACCCGAACATTGAGCTCCCAAAATCCTTAAATTACCTGAAGCAGCAACTCATATAGGAGCTGAGAAAATAGAGATGACTGACAGGATCAAAGTTGGTTTTGTTGGGTGTGGAGGAATAGCCCGGGAGCATATGAAGGGGTTAGCAAAAAATGAATATGCCGAGCTCACAGCGTTCTGTGACATAAACATTGTAAAGGCCGAGGCTGCCGCCAAGGAGTATGGAACGGTAGACGCTAAATTTTACAGCGACGCTGAAGAGATGTTTAGGGATGCATCTTTAGATGCTGTGTACTTCTGCCTTCCACCATTCGCTCATGGAGCTGAATTTAAAGCCATCGAGAGGGATATACCATTCTTTGTGGAGAAGCCTGTGAATCTCTACTTGGATCAAGCTAAGAGAATAGCTGAGGCTGTTGAAAGGAAGAATCTGATAACGAGCGTAGGATACATGAATAGGTACAGGAGAGGAGTACAGATGGTCAGGGATCTCCTAATGGAGGATCCACCCATCCTTCTTTTAGGAGGATGGATAACGAAGACTCCCAGCCAACAGAGCAACGGAATATTTACATGGTGGATTATAAAGGAGAAGAGTGGTGGACAGTTCCATGAACAAGTAACCCACACAGTTGACTTAGCGAGGTTTCTATGTGGAGAGATAGTTGAGGTTCACGCATATCCAGCGGAGGGAATAAACAGAAATGTTCCATCGGGATATAACATAGAGGACGCATCTGTCGTAAACGTTAAATTTGAGGGGGGAGCCGTTGGGACGATATGGGCTTCATGCTCGGCTAATGCTGGAGGGGGAGGCATAAGCTTAAGCGTTTACGCTGAGAGCGTAACCGCACTCTTCACTGGATGGGAACATTCATTAAAGCTTCTGAGAAAGGGTAAACAACCAGAGAATATTCCTGGAGAGGAAGACATCTTTTCCATAGAGGACGCCGTCTTCATCGATGCTGTTAAAAGCGGAGATCCATCGAAGATAATGTCTCCGTACAGTGATGGATTAAAGACGGCTGAGGTGACCTTGGCAGCCAACGAGTCGATGAGAACCGGGAAAGCAGTAAGGATCAGAGGTAACCATTGAAGAGAAAAATGATTCTTAGGTAGGGATTATTGGATAGGCTTCCCCGCAACCTATTGTATGATAACTGGAGGATACAATTCTCTCCAGATATTACATTTACACCTAGCATCTACGATAACATTAACCGCGCGAGATGAAACGGATGGGTTGACGGTCTAATGATCTTTTCATCAGCTCTCTACTGGACGGAAGTAGTATCTAGGCCAGTTAGGCCACTTATCTGAGGTTTCCCTGTCAAAGCAGACTTCAACTTTCATGCCAACCTTTAAATCATCAAGATCTACATCTCTGATTATCCCTGGAAGCCTAATGTTACCTTCTAATTCAATTATTCCATAAGCGTAGGGCGCCATATCCTCGAATCCCTTCGGAGGAATATAGATTATAGTATACGTCAGTATTCTTCCTTCAGTACCTATCTGGATCCATTCTAGATTCTCAGAGTGGCATTCTGGACATATCTGTCTTGGCGGGAGGGTCTGCTTTCCACAGCTATTACATTTAACAGCCATTAAACGCCCCTCAGAGATAAACCTATAAAATTGATCTATAGTGTACTGGTCTGTTTCAGCCATAAAACATCATCCCCTCTCATATATGTGAATTAGGCATGTAGCCCCGCTTCCACCTAGATTATGTGACAGTCCTATATTGCAGTTATCTATCTGTCTCTCACCAGCCTGACCGGTCAACTGCAAGTATATCTCATATAGCTGAGCTACTCCAGTCGCACCTATCGGATGGCCCTTAGCCTTAAGTCCGCCGCTAGTGTTTACTGGTATTCTACCGTCAAGAGATGTTTCTCCATCCTCAATAAGCTTACCTCCTTCTCCAGGCTTACAGAACCCTAAATCTTCATAGGCTATTATCTCGGCTATGGTGAAGCAGTCATGCACCTCAGCCACATTAACATCTTTAGGTTCTATATCAGCCATCTTGAAGGCTTCCTTGGCAGCGTATCTAGTCGAGTTTAGATACGTATAATCGCTTCTCTCATACAGGCCTATAGTGTCGCTTCCATGACCAGATCCTATTATGTGGACGGGTGTATCAGTGAACTGTCTGGCTATTTCAGGTTTTGTGAGGATCGCGCAGGCCGCTCCATCCGATATTAATGAACAGTCATAAAGTTTCAGCGGCCACGCCACAATCCTCGACTGCATAGCCTTCTCAACTGTTATCTCCTTCTGCATATGAGCCTTCGGGTTTAAAGTTGCGTTATGATGATTCTTCACTGCGACCATGGCAAGCTGCTCCTCCCGGGTTCCATATTTATGCATATGAGCCGTCGCCATTAAAGCAAAGAGCCCTGGGAAGGTCACTCCATTCCACTGTTCAAAGGGGAAGTCGGATGCCATAGCTAAGTACTCGGTCACTTCAGCTGTTGTTCTACTTGTCATCTTCTCGAAGCCTCCAACCATCACAACGTCATATACTCCTGAGAGAATCGCTAAGACACCGTATCTTATTGCAGCCCCGGAGGAGGCGCAGGCAACCTCAACCCTAACAGCCGGCACAGGCAGCAGCCCGGTCCAATCTGAAACTGCCGGTGCAGAGTGGCCTTGATGCTCAAATGATTCGCTCATCTGACCTATAATTAAGGCTTGTATATCCCTCTTAGGATCTAGGTTTGGACAGTTCTCGAATGCTTCCTTAGCTGCTTCAACGAAGAGTTCCCTACCGGATAATCCCTCTCTCTTACCGAACTTCGATAGACCAGCCGAAACAATCGAGGCTAAAGGTTTACGCAGCGTATTCCACCTCAACACGTCAAGAACTGGATAACATAACCTAAAATGCATCATTAGAATATTAATATTTTGAAAAGATGGCGATTAGAAGCTTCTTCTCATAAATGAACATACTCTACCCAGTTCAATAATTTACTGTTTCCTCGGCTGAGGATGGAGAGATTCCCGGCTCGTCGATTATGCTTCGTCCCATCCGTGTCAGGGCAGCCCCTCACCCTTAAGATGCTTCAAGGACCAATCCACACATAAATTTCTAGTAGGATTATCTACGGTGACTGGAATGCATCGACCTAATTCATCTCACAGTTAAAACCGTAAGCTTTCTTAGCATCTTTTTTGTAAAGATTCTATTTGGGGAGGTTCTTTGGAGGAGCAATTCTGGTTATTAGACGTGAATTATGAAGTTAAGGATCATAAGTCTGAGGTGTGGATGTGGGGTATAAATAGAGAGAACAGGAGAATCCTGATAATCGATAGAAACTTCACAGCATACTTCTATCTTATCCTAGATGATGGAGCTGAGATTGAGGA
>WAQA01000032.1 GCA_015520475.1 Candidatus Bathyarchaeota archaeon
AATCATCAGAGAATGTTGGAGCCATCTTGATCTTCATAGGGGTTGTTAGAGGCGAGAGTAGAGGTAGGAAGGTTTTAAGGTTAGAGTATGAGGCGCATGATGTTCTCGCTCAAGAAGTAATAGGAAAGATGATTGATGAGGTTAAGGATAAATATGGGATCATCGACGCTATAGTGGAGCATCGTATTGGGAGAGCAGATGTTGGAGAGGATGTTATCTACGTTATTGTTTCATCATCCCATCGTAAGGAAGGCTTCAGAGCCTTGATTGAACTTGTGAATCGAATAAAGAGGGAGGCTCCTATATGGAAGAAGGAGGTTACGGATGAAGGGTCACGATGGATAGAGAATAGTTAATATTGGAGGATGGTTCCCATGCAGGTTTATGTCCGGTACTTCGGCGTTTTCAGAACTCAACTGAACGTGAAAGAGGAGAAGATAACTCTTGAAGAGAACGCTACATTGAAGAGGCTGCTGGAGGAACTGGTTAAGATCCATGGTGCATCCATCAGAAGAATATTGGAGTCTGATTCTAAAACCAATCTGGATCCAAGCGTTGTCATCACAATAAATGGGTCTATGCCCAGTCAGGGACTTGAAACAAACCTTAAGGAAGGAGATAAGATAGCGTTTATGACTATAATATCCGGAGGTTAATCTGAAGTCGAGGCTCCGCAACCTGAATCCTAAAGCTCTTCTACAGTAAAAAAATAAAAAGGGGCCCGTATCATTACACTAAACATTGAACGTTCAGGTTTGAGAGGAGACTGTCCATGATGGATCAAGTGGAAGCCTTTATTGATCACTTTAGAAGTATGGGACGTGAACTGAAGATTTATGATTCATCCATAATGGAGAGAGACGGCGTTGTCTTCTTCATGGCTAAGGAGAACGGTGCAAGGAGGCTCTGCATAGTATGTGACCCCTCAAGATTAGAGGATATCAAGGATGACTTCTTAACGTCTGAGAAAGGATGGATCAACGATTCGCTTCTATACATGATATGTCCATGTAACAGCCATAACGCATCCTCATTACGTAGAATCTTCCAATTCCTAAATCCGAAGGTTATAGGGCTTACACCAGCCATAGGCACTGGGGACCGTATAGGTCTAGCAACGCCTGGGCATATAAGGGCTATCCGGAAGATTAGGGGGATAGGAATAGTTCCGGTTCTCGCCCAACAATCAATCAGGGAGATGGAGCGTACATGTAGATCCCCGCAGGATGTGATGGATGATGTGGTCTGGGCTGTATTTCAGGAGGGATATAAAGACGGCTTTGCAGCTGATGCAGATCATCTAAAGACCGAGGAGGATGTCATCGCAACATTCAAGGCTGGATTCACAATGTACACGATTGATCCATCTGATTATGTTGACGATGGAGCCGACAGATATGATATGGATACGTTAAAGGATAAATTTAAGGGTTTACCGTGGGAGGAGCTTGGATGCAACGGAGAAGACTACTATAGAATGTATCTAGATAAGGAATTTGAGGTGGCATCTGAAGATGAACGGGAAACCTTTACTCTCTCCTTCTCTGAGGAGGATCTGCTTAGAGCATCCGTAAAATACTCATCCGCTATAGCCCACACTTTAAGATTGAAACGTCGCATTGACAGCCTCCTCGGTAAGGGAAGATACGATCTTGAAATGTCGGTTGATGAGACTGAAACGCCGACAAGACCTATTGAACATATATTCATAGCCCTTGAGCTGAGACGGTTGGGAATTAAGATTCAAGGCTTAGCCCTTAGGTTCGTTGGAAGATTCGAGAAGGCTATCGACTACATCGGAGACCTAAAGGAGTTCGAAGATACATTCAGGATACATGTCTTAATAGCTAAGAATTATGGACCATACAAGCTCAGTATACATTCTGGAAGCGATAAATTCTCGATATATCCTATAATTGGAAGGGTGGCTGGCAGCCTAGTCCATCTAAAAACTGCTGGAACAAGCTACCTAGAATCTCTACGTTTAATAGTTAGGAGAAATCCTGAGTTATTCCGTGAAATAGTGAAGTATAGCATGAAACATTTCGAGGATGCGAAGAGATCCTATCATATAAGCACCGAGCTATCGATGATCCCGGATGTTGACGGTGTTCCAGACGGAGATCTCGAGGAAACCTTCCTAAACAGTGATCCTGGAAGGCAGCTCTTACATGTTACCTATGGAGCAGTCTTAACAGCGAAGGATGGAGGGAAACCTCTCTTCCTCGACAGAATAAAGAAGGTTATCATGGAGAATGAGGAGGAATACTACGAGATAATCCGTAAACATATTGAACGGCACATAGAAATGCTATGGTCAACGGACAATTAATCGGCTAGAGAATCCTTGGAGATGCTGATATCTTCCCAGTCAGGTGCATAGATTGCCAGCTATAAATAAAAGGTATATCGTCTTTATCTGCCCAAGATGTGGATTGCCAAGATACTCTAGGAGCGAGCAGAAGAATGCTAAATGCTTCGGCTGCGGCTATCAGATACCGATCAAATCATTTAAGGTAAGAATCCTGTTAAGGACTGACAGTAGAAGCGAAGCTGTAAAGGCTGTTAAAGACTATAAGATGAAGATATGCTCTGGGATAAGAGAATCCGCAAGACAGAGACGTTAAATAATAAATATTAAAACTGACTAATTCATTGTGAGTATTCTATTGAGGTTCAATCTCCATGTCTTCTGGTGATGGACAAGAAATCAAGTCTATGGCTGATCTTCTTAGAAGCGGAGCTACTCTAACAGATCTCTCATGTCCTGTCTGTTCCTCCCCAATCTTCAAGTTGAGAACCGGAGATCTCTGGTGCGCTAAATGCGAGAAGAAAGTTGTTGTGGTGAAGGAGGGAGAATCAACATTATCGCCGATGAGCGATGTAATATTCGAAAACTTAGAATCTACCCTCCTAGGCAAGATTAAAGAGCTAAGCAGTGAAATTGAAGCGGAGGCTGATCTAAATCGACTATTAAGACTGGGCGAGGCCCTCTCAAAGCTTCTAGAGAATATTGAGAGGATAAGGCGGATTCAGAGCCATAAATAACACTTGATGATTGGTGACCCATAAGATTGCTTGGAAGATACGATAATTTTCCAGATAACTATCATGGTGAAGCATCAGTTCTTCATGAGATGGAATTGAAAGAGCTCCAGAAAGCGTTGCTCTCCACACTCCATAAATTAAACATGGAAAGAGAGAATATACAAGCATCCTCCCTCCCCAATTTAGGATGTAAAGTAAAATTTGACTTTGGAATAGCTGATGGATTAACCTTCAATTATATAGACGAAGAAGTAATGAGGTATCTCCTAAAGGTTCTAGAGAAGAAAGAGATATGTAACATCGATATTCTATGTATAATCCGCTATTATAAGGAGAGGGATGGAAGGGATATCCCACTTAGATTTGACTATTACATCTTAAGATTCATCTTCAAGGATGGAAGCGTCGATGTCCTCGTCTTTCATGAGAAGGGAACCAGACGGTTATCCGTTGAGGACATAATAAACTTCCTTATTGAAGCGGTTAACATAAACATCTCCAAGGACGGTCATCCAAAACTAAGATTGAGAGGTATAAGATGAAAACGTTAACCTTCAATCCTCTCCAGAACCAAACTTAAGATCTTATTCGAGGTATCCTTAATCGATCCTTTCCCATCGACAAGAATCAACTCACCATCCTCAACAATCCTCATATACACATCCCTAACCCTAACCTGATTCTCAATGTTCTCCATAACAGATCCTTCGCTATCCATCCTGCTAGCTAGAATCTCAAGGGGGACATCTAAATATATGGCGATGTCAGGTTTAGGTGAGAACCTATTAATCCTCCTTATCCACTGAAGATCAAGCCCGGCTGCGCCTTGATAAGCAAGCGAGGAATATAAGTATCTATCCGAAACAACTATGAACCCTCTCCTCAAGAAGGGTTTAATCTCCCTCTCAACATGATAAAGCCTATCCGCAGCAAATAATACGGCCTCCACAACAGCTGGAATCCTTCTTCTCCTCCTCAAAACAGTCTCTCTTAAGAGTTGACCTATCTCTCCGCTAGTAGGCTCTGAAGTGTAAACTGACCTAAACCCTCTACGCTTCAGCTCCTCAACTAAGAGACGTGCCTGCGTAGTCTTCCCGCTTTTGTCCAATCCCTCAATACATATCAGAAGAGGCTTTAAATCATACTTCCCCATTTAACCCGCCTTACATGATCATCAAATGAAAGATTATGGTAAGTCGCTAAGAAAGCTTACGGTTCTAACAAAGACAATAGTATCCTCCGATAGAAAGTATCAAAACCCCAAAAAGAGATGCCCTAATAAAAATAACCTAATAACACTTAAGAATCATAGGTCTCCCTCTGACGGTTAATGCGGAATCACCAGATATGAATGGATCCATAAATCCCGGAGAAGCCTCAACCGGAAAGTATAAGGGAACCTTCACATTAAATACGGTGCTGCCGCGAAAATCCTAAATATCTGATGCTAAATCCTCACTTTAATGATGCCGCATAAAAGGAAGCAAATTCAACCTACTAAAATCCCCTGCCCAAAAGGAATATAATTTAAAAATAGCTATTCCAATACTAGAATAAGGTGGCTCCGGTAGTATAGTCCGGTCAAGTATGGCGGCCTCTCGACTATAATTGGGAGTAAGCCGCAGACCCGGGTTCAAATCCCGGCCGGAGCACCAAAAATTTTGGATCTTGTGGACAGCACTAACTAAAAATTTCATGCCTGTCCTGTAATAATC
>WAQA01000033.1 GCA_015520475.1 Candidatus Bathyarchaeota archaeon
ACATATGGTCGAGGGCTAAGAACGTCTTCATAACCCCTGATAATTGTTTAGCCGAGCTTAGGAAGGCCGCCGTCATGGAAGGCAAGACCACCATAATGCCTACATATGGAATTAAGAGGGGGTTCCTCCTCCTTTCACGGTCTAAAATTCCAGAAGGACAGGAGACATTCGCATCAACCCTTGACGGAGCAGAAGTCTACGGCATCCCTATATCACTCAGCGAGATTAAGAAACTTAAGAGAATAGACTTGGTGGTTACAGGTGCCTCGGCTGTAAACTTGGAAGGAGTGAGATATGGGAAAGGACACGGATACTTCGATATAGAGTGGGGAATGCTCTCAGAACTGGAAGTAGTAAACGATGAAACACCTATAGTAACCATCGTCCACGACTGCCAGGTCGTCGATACGCCGCTGCCCATAGACATCCACGACACTCTAACAGACTACATAATCACGCCTACCCGAACAATAAAGGTGAAGAGGAAGCTCAAGAAACCTAAATCCATACACTGGGAGAAAATCAGCGAGGAACTGATGGAGGAGATTCCACCCCTCAAGGAACTTAAGAAGCTAAAGGGGTTGGATGACTTGAAGTCTTCATGAAGCCTCGTGTCCCGCCGCCCTGAGAATCCTATACATTCCGAAGCCTGCAGTCCTGTTTATCCCAACCTGGGTTTCCTCCCCAACCCTGAGAAGAAGGTCAACAGTTCTGGCAGCATCCTCCCTGAACACGTCTCCAGGAAGGCTTAACCTAACCCTTCCCGTGAACCCAACGAAAAACCTCCCTCTAACCCTATTAACGATCCTATGGGTCTTGACTCCATCAACACCTGAAACAGCAACCCCGCCCTCCTCAAGCCACCTGGCAAATCCTCTCACCTTAAGACTCATCCCAGCATACTGCTCCCACTGCCTCCTCAGATTCCTAAGCATCAGGATTGGGTCTGGGAGAGGCAGGAACCTATAATGGGACTTCGGCCTCCCCACCATCTTCATGAGCCTCGCAAAGAATCCTAAATAATGGAGTGGGATGTAAGGATACGGTCTCCTAAAGCATGTCGGACTCAGAAACTCAAGCTCATACTTTCTATGCGGCCTTGAGTCCTCCATCAGCTTCTCCAATTCAAGCCTCTTAAAGGAGATCTCGACTATCCGAAACCTTCTATCCATCAACCTAATCTCATCACCCATAGAAAAAGATTCAATCAACACGCTACTTAGCCTGGTCAGATAAGAAGTTACTCTGAACATGTAGGTTCTTGGATCCAATTTCATGAGGGGTGAGATGGAGAATGGAGCCAGCCCCCTAAACTCATGAATCCTCTCGGAAAATTCTGGATCAAGAGAACCCAGCATCCTGTAAAATAGCCCCCTTAATTGAAAGCCGGAGGAATAGCCAGGGTTGATGTTATTTTCAGTTCTGAGTAGAACTCCGATTACGTCGATGGGCAATTCCTCCACCCCTTCATGACTATATATAGATGCGTCATAAATGTTCTATCCGGCAGTGAGCTTCGCCGTCTCGACATGACGATACTGCTAATCTTGGCCAGAAGAAGTGAGATATTTATCTTAAATATTGGTAGATGACCCCTAAGGCGAAGATAATGGGTAAGACATGGCGTAGGATACTTCTCCTCATACTGATCGTCGCATCCCTCTTCCTCACCTTCTACTCGATGCCAGGAATATTTAGTATAGCATCTTTCTCAGGAGCCATCATAATAAGCCTACTATCATTTCTCCCACTATTTAGAAAGAAGATCAGGGAAAGACCGCCCATATCATTATTCGTGTTGATAATTATTATACCGTTCATTCTGGGTGCAATAGTATTGATAGAGGGTTTGATTTCTTGGAGAAACTTTCTACAAGTCTTCGTTGCTTGGAGCCTTACCATAACATTCTGGTTCAACTTTATGATGATACCGCTCGCAATATATCATACAAGGCTTGAGGAGAAAAGGAGGAAGGAAAGGTTCATCTATCCTCCGATAAGCATCATAATCCCAGCATACAACGAGGAGAAGGTTATAGCATCAACCCTTGAAGCGGTCTTGGAGGCTGACTATCCCGCCCCCAAAGAAGTGATAGTAGTTGACGATGGCTCAACAGACCGAACCTACAGCATAGCCAAGTCATTCGAGTTCAGAGGAGTCAAGGTGTTCCATAAACCCAACGGGGGAAAATTCTCGGCGATAAACTTCGGAACACTCTTCTCAAAGAATCCAATAATAGTAACTATAGATGCTGACACCATAATAGGTAGGGACTCATTAAAAGAGATTGTGAAACCGTTTAAAGACCCGAGCGTTGCAGGCGTTGCGGGCAACCTTCTCGTGCTAAATAAAGTAAACACTTTGACTAAATGTCAAGCACTTGAATACATCCTTTCCATAAATATTATGAGAAGAGCTATGGATTTGTTTGGAACTGTTCCGGTTGTTCCTGGAGTTATAGGTGCGTTTAGGAGAGAGATTATTCAGAGTATGGGTGGATATGACCCTGATACTCTTACTGAGGACTTTGATGTAACCGTGAAGAGCCTTAAGGCGGGTAAAATAGTTCAGGCAAGCTCTAATGCGATAGCCTTCACCGAGGCTCCTCAAACCTTGAAAGACCTTTACCGTCAGAGAATAAGATGGTATAGGGGGAATGTCCAAACTGTTTTGAAGCATCGTGATATATTTTCTACGAAGAGGTACGGGATACTGAGGACGCTGGCCTATCCATACGTATTAATGAATCTCTTCATAATTCCTTTCCTGACTTTTCCCGTATGGGCTGCCGCATTTTTGACTATTCTGGACGGATACTGGCAGGAGATAACGTTAATATTCATTCTCTTCGTAGCTCTCCAAGCACTCCACTCAACGCTTGCAATAGATTTATCAGGTGAAGAG
>WAQA01000034.1 GCA_015520475.1 Candidatus Bathyarchaeota archaeon
ATTCATATTGTATCTTGTTAGGTTGGAGAAGCAATCAGGAAACAGTTAACTTCATCTTTATTCACCATAATGGAGTGTCAAAACGTTGAAGTATGTAAGGAAGAGAGATGGTCGTTTAGAAGAATTTGATAGTAATCGGATAACGAACGCTATATGGAAGGCTGCGAGGGCTGTTGGAGGAAAAGACAAAGAACTAGCGAAGAAGCTCAGCGATGAGGTTGTAAAGGAACTGGAGAAACGTTTCGGAGAGGATGGTGTACCAACAGTTGAAGAGATCCAGGATATGGTTGAGAAGGTGTTGATTGAGAATGGTCATGCTAGAACGGCGAAGGCATATATCCTATATAGGAAGCAGCATCAAGACTTGAGGGAGCTCGCAGCCCTCTTAAGCTCATCGGATCTTGTGGATCAATATCTTGAACTCGACGATTGGCGAGTTCGCGAAAACTCTAATATGAGCTATTCACTTCAAGGGCTAAACAATTATCTTTCGTCAACCGTGATAGCGAAATACTGGATCACTAGGATATACCCGCCTAATATAGGTGATGCTCACTTCTCAGGAGATATTCACATCCATGACTTAGGGGTGTTAGGTCCCTACTGTGTAGGCTGGGACCTAAGAGATCTTCTAATTTCAGGCTTTGGAGGAGTCTCTGGGAAGATAGAGAGTAAGCCTCCTAGACATTTCAGAACAGCGCTTGGTCAAGTCGTTAACTTCTTCTATACATTGCAGGGGGAAGCGGCTGGTGCGCAGGCGTTCAGTAACTTCGATACTTACCTAGCTCCATTTATAAGATATGACGGTTTAGACGAGAAAGAGGTAAAGCAAGCACTTCAAGAATTCTTCTTCAATATCAATATACCTACCCGTGTAGGCTTCCAGACGCCATTTACAAACATAACTTTAGATCTCACAGTTCCAGACTTCATGAAGTATGAGCCTGTGATATACGGTGGGAAGGCTGTTGACGACATCTATGGTGACATGCAAGAAGAGATGGATATGTTCAATATAGCGTTTGCAGAGATAATGTATGAAGGGGATGCCAAGGGAAGAGTTTTCACTTTCCCAATTCCTACATATAACATAACTCATGACTTTGAATGGGAGTCTCCAGTAGCGCAGAGAATATTTGAGGTTACAGCGAAGTATGGAACTCCATACTTCTCAAACTTCATAAACAGCGATATGAAACCTGAAGATGTAAGGAGCATGTGTTGTCGGCTGAGAATCGATAATAGGGAGCTACGTAAGCGTGGAGGAGGATTCTTCGGCGCTAACCCGCTCACCGGCTCCATAGGCGTAGTTACAATAAACCTTCCAAGGATAGGATATCTTGAAAAGGATGAGACCGGATTCTTCGAGAGGCTGGGTGAGATAATGGATCTCGCCAAGGACAGCCTAGAAATAAAGAGGAAGGTTCTTGAAAGATTTACTGATAAAGGGTTATATCCATACTCCAGACATTACTTAAGAGCGATAAAGGAGGCTTATGGAAGCTACTGGAAGAATCATTTCTCAACGATAGGTCTGATAGGTATGAATGAAGCAATCTTAAACCTCTTTGGCTATAGTATCGCAACTAAAGAGGGACTGAAATTCGCAGTTAAGGTTTTAGAGTTTATGAGGAGGAAGCTTGCAGACTATCAGGAGGAGACTGGAAACCTATACAATCTTGAGGCAACTCCTGCTGAGGGGACATGTTATCGGCTTGCGAGAATCGATAAGAAGAAATATCCAGATATAATAGTTGCAAACGAGAGATATCTACAGGCTGGGGCTGAACCATTCTATACGAACTCGTCTCATTTACCAGTGGATTATACAGGGGATCTATTCGAGGCTCTCGAGCATCAAGACAATCTGCAGCCGCTCTACACTGGTGGAACAGTATTCCACATATACCTTGGAGAGAGGCTTCCATCTTGGAGATCAGCAGCTGAACTTGTAAAGACTGTTACTTCACACTTCAGAATACCATACATAACATTAACGCCTACATTCAGTATATGCTCGACGCATGCGTATATCAAGGGAGAACATACTAGATGTCCAATCTGCGGAGCAAAATGTGAGGTGTACTCTAGGGTTGTAGGATACCTCCGACCAGTTGATCAATGGAATGATGGAAAACAGTCAGAGTTTAAGATAAGAAAGAAATTCGATAGTTCTATAGCTAGAATAACTGTTCCGGCAAAGTGATATCTAGAATGGTTAGGTTCGCCGGCATCCAGAAAACAAGTCTAATAGATTTTCCTGATAGAATATCTACTGTTCTATTCACGCCTGGATGCAATCTGCGCTGTCCATACTGCTACAATTGGAGGATAGTTCTTGAGCCGAAGGGCCCATACCTCTCCGAGAAGGAAGCATTAAATATTCTAAGGTTGAGAAGAAGATTTATCAATTCGGTGGTGATATCAGGCGGAGAACCTACAATCCATCCTTCAATAAAATTCTTCCTAAAAAAGCTTAAAGATGAAGGTTTTAAGGTGAAACTGGATACGAACGGCTTCTTCCCAGAAACCCTCAAGGAGTGTATGCCATATATCGATTATGTAGCATTGGATGTAAAGACGGCGGCCAGTAAATATAGGCTCCTAGGCGCAGATAATATAGATGGATACCTAGAAACAATTGATGTTCTGAAGAGAGGGAAGATTGACTATGAATTTAGGATGACTGTTGTTCCGGAAATTGTGGAAGAGGAGGACCTACATGATATAGGTGAGATGATAAGGGGGGCTAAAAGGCTTGCTCTTCAACAATTTATACCTGGCGATACGCTTGATAAGAGATTCAGCAAAATCAAACCATACAGTGAAAAGACCATAACCCGTTTTGCAGATAGACTGAGAGAATATGTGGATGAAGTTATCTTAAGGGTTTAACCGTAAATTTTCAAGGTTATATCTAATAATTGGGGAATTTAAAAACGTTTATGGGATACCTTCATTAGGTAATCTCCTGAAATTCTGTTTGATATTGTTCTGGTTCATTGTTCTTCGGTGAGCAGCCGCTTCAACTCTGATAAGATAGGCATCTCACTTAAGTGCTCAGAGGTTACTAATCTCCATATTAATCCTTTAGGCTGCTGGAATCTTCTGTTAATCCTCATCAACCTTGAAGGGGTAACTATAATATCAACTATGAGGTCATGCTCCTCCCTAGGGGCTGATTCAATGATCTGTATGTCATGTACTGTTGTAATGACAGGTGTCTCTTCACTCACTAACTTGAGATCTCTCAAGATTGCATACTCAAGTTCGCTGTAGCCGCCTCCCTTCCCGACTCTAACGCCATCCTTAGAAACAGCCACTGAACCTGTCACTATAAGGTCTATTTCAGGCAAGTTCTTAAGTGCGCAGGGACGGCCATACCTGAATGCTCCCCTTATTGATGATGCTTCTCTAAAGAGACTGGAAGGGATGTTGTCCGGATCAACTATTAAGAATCCTCTCCTAAGTCTTGGAGAAGGCATAACTAACCTCTTTCCAGCTCTCAGGACCCCCGCTCTAACCTCCATCTGAGGCGAGTCAGGGTTAACTTTAACGGTTTCTGCATCTAAAAATTCTGGTAGATTCATCAGTTTCTCAGCTGCAACTTTGGCCCCGACAAAATTTGGTATCCTACCATAGACGGGCTTTGGAAATCTTGAGATGCCACGTTCATCCATTAAGCGCCATATCTTCATGCGTATATCTC
>WAQA01000035.1 GCA_015520475.1 Candidatus Bathyarchaeota archaeon
GTAATAACTATTAGGAGAAGTGTTGACACTATTGGACTGACAGCTTCACGTCTACTGGAGAACCAATCCATATCTATACTCCAGTATTCAACTCAGACCTCATCAAATAAAGATTTTTCGCAGAATAGATGATCATGTTATGAGCTGCCTCTACAGCATAGATCTAAGAAGAATGCCATGATGGTTGGATAGTTTAAAAGTATAAAGATGGGGAAAGAAGTCCTAGATAGAGAACATATAACCTCCAGAAAATTAAACTCGTTTCCTTATTACCATTATCTAGATTCAGGTCGGCCTTAGCATAGTATTTAATGTCCTCCAGCTCTTGGGGGATGCAGGTTCCATCATCATCTCGGCAGATTATATCTCTTCTAGGATAATTGATCCCGTGTACACAGCCCTTTTTAGGCTTTCACCCACACTCAAAAGACCTATAGACTCCCTGACCCTTCTTGGTCAAGGTATCTTAGGATATAGAAGTAGGAGTATAGAGGTCAATAGGAAACCTAAAGTTAAGAATATTATCATAGGTATGGTTGGTGAAACCAGCACTCCATCCTTATACATGCTTCGATGTTCCTCAATCTTCTTGATCATATCTTCATCTTCCTCTCTTATACGAATACAATAGATTGGTTTTCTTAGAAGCCCGCCATCTCCTTCGATAGGTTCCTCAGCCACCATATATTTCAGTCCACCTCTCCGCAACTCTTCCAAGCTTACTCTCCTAGCAGTTATGAGAAGCAGAATTCTTCTAAGCGGATCGGTAACCTGTATTCCTCTCAGCGGATCTTCTCCTCTGAAGATGCTGAGGAGATTGAGTATTAAGACATAGAGCGGGAAGAGTACGCTGAGTATGGTTGAGAAGAAGAACGCCATCAGGAAGGAAGAAGGAAAGAGTGTATTGAATATGGATTCATGGCCAAGCCTATATGATGGAATAGCGGCAGCCATTAATAGAAGAGCTTTGACGTCAGCACCCCCATAGAATCCAAGGTGGAAGAGTAGGAGGCCTAATAGTAGGGCTGAGAAGAGAGAAACGATCATGCCTCCCCATTCAACAAGTCCAAAGTAAGCATCAATAAACGCTAATACAAGACATGTAGGAAAGCTTAAAAGCCAAACTCTATCGGGAACCTCTCTCTCCCTTACGTCGTGGATTGAAGCATATCCAAGAGAAGCTAAAGCCACGGCAACCCTCAGATAGGCATAGACTGAATATAGCATACTCCAGATCCATCCTAAACAAGAAAGTTAACGGTCATCATTTAGAAACTAAGCCTTGTATAGCTCTTGAGGAAATGCTATATACCATTGATAATTAAACCTTTTGCTAATCGCTGAGTAATAGGACGGTATCAGTCTTTATGCAGAGTTGAAGAATAATCTCAGTCTTGGTTCTCTCCTCATATAAGGTAGTCTTCATAGTGTCGCTTCTACTCCTAAACCTTTTCCTCAGCAACCCATCTAGATATCTACTCTCAAAAATGGTCAGAGAGGCTGGCATTAAGTGCGAGACTTATGCTGAGGCAGTCAAATAGATGAGCAGCTCCCTTCTTTTGAATGCATCTTTTAGTAATGGAAGCAGAGAGAAGGTAGGAGGTGTAGTGGTGCCGCGGGGGAGATTTGAACTCCCGACAACCCGGTCTTCAGCCGGGTGCTCTCCCAGACTGAGCTACCGTTCCGCACACGCTTTGGTAACGGCGTGACGGCGGGTTCACTCTCGCGGCACATTATTAAACTCATGTTTCAACCCATCTTTAAGTTTTTCGTTGCAGAGGATTTCTTCGGGGAGTGAATATTAGGATGTCTTCCTCCTTATATCTTGGAGGATTATAGTTGGAGTTGGTGGCTTCATCTGGAAACGTTAAGATTTACTGTCCAAGTAACGGCAGGCTCTCCTTCTTTAATAGTCCATATCCAGCTCATAGAGGCTGCAGCGGCATCGACATATACCCCGGATCCAGCTTCAATGAGGTTACACCATCTCCTGTTGCCGGAGAAGTATCTATGATTAGACGCGTCAGATGTCCAGCCAATAAGAGGTTCAAGGCTTCGAATTTCGATTATGTAATTCTTCTCAGAAGCTTCGATGATGAGAGGATCATCAAGATACTTCATGTTGACCCTATTGTTGAGGTAGGTGAGGAGGTTAAGCCAGGTCAGGATCTCGGCTTCCTTATAAGGTCAGGCTACTTTGACTTCTGGACTGACCCGCATATACATGTGGAGGTTAGGAGACCTTCAGATCCTATCCGTGCTAGGGGAGGATATATGATTAGGAGGGAGATGGTCATGGATTATATTGGATCTCCGCCTGAGAATATTGTTGGGAGGGTTGTCACGGTTAAACCGGAGTATATTCTCCTTTCTCTGCGGGGACACTTCAAGTATGGGGTGCCTGTTGAGGTAGGTGGATCTGTTGGGGTCTTGGATGCTGGTATACCGCATTATAGGTGGATAGGTGTTCATCATGTAGATGATGTGAGTGGAGGAGTGATCAGGTTATGTGATGTTGCTATAGGGAGGATCACGGTTGGGTATATGTATGCATGTTTAGCTGAGAAGTTGGGATTCGCCGTTAAATGTGGAATGGTTAATGTTGGGCTTTCATTTTATCTTCATCCATGTTCTGAACCGTTGCTTAAGGTTATTCCGTCTAAACCTGGAATGCTGAGTCTGAGGGAGGGGGAAGAAGTCTCCATAGAGATTACACAATAATTATTAATCCATAGGAGTATTCTTTGTGATTTTTGAGCATATAAAAAATAAAAAAGTGTAGGGGGTTATCTCTTGATCTTTGTGGCTACAATTGTTATGGTGGCAGTTATAGCCGCAGCTGCTACTATCAACATTATGTTCAGGTTTTGTAGTGGATTGTAATTGTCCAATTCGGATCCTGTATCTGTGTCTCCTCCAGTAATCTTGTGACTGCTCGAGAGATATTTATATTCGTATGTGGAGAGAACTTCACTGCCTTTAACGTCGACGTAGACGTCTATGGACCGGTGCAGACTGTAGGTTTCATTCTGTTTTGTGGTTGCTGTATAGGTTATCTTAACTATCTCTTCTCTTCTGTTTATCCACTGGATCGATTTTGAGATTTCATATTTCGCGTTCTCCGCCTTAAAGGATTTTACTCTTTCATCTTTCTCACTTATCCTGAATGCTCTGTCGCTTATATCCTTGGGTACTGTGGATTCCTTGACTGTATAGAAACTTAGAATATTGTAGCTTCTGTTCTCAACGTTATATTTTAAGGCTGCTTCCCAAGATGAATACTTGACATTTTCAGGTGAGGCTGGTTTACCGAGGATTCTCACGTATATAATGTACTGTCCTCCGTTATCTTTTAGGATGTAGCATTCCGCAACTATTCTGCTATAGTCCTCTAAGTTTATCCTCTCTTTTATTATATGCTTTAATGTGTCGTTTACTCCTCTCCTGTTTTCATCGCTGATCTTAAAGGCGCTCCATACGTCTATCCATATTCTTGAGGTGTTTCCTTCCCTATTTATGTTCGCCATTGTCCCTCCATTGGATAAGCCAGTTTTTACTATAGTATATTCTCTGTTTTCAATGTTGTAGTCGAATATGATGTAGGCTGAGACAGCCTCCTTACTTATTGTAGTTGCTCTTATAACCATTTTGACCCTATAGATATTTTTCTGTCCGCCTTCGGAGACATAGCATGAAAGGCTGATTGAGGCGTACCCTTTATATCCCTTCCAGTTCTGGAGTGTTTTATTGAGGATATCTTTGGCAGCGTCCCTTATAGAATCCTTGAGTTCCCTACTCAATTGTATGTTATCCGAGCCTGCTAAGACCTCTATTTGTACATTCGATGTTTTCTGCGCTTCTATAATCGCTGGTGTGTTGAGTAATAATGCCGCTATCAGGAGTAGCAGAACCTTTCTCATCGATTTTTCACCATAATGGATTGGTGCTTCATTGAAGATTTAATACTAAGCGTTTGAACGTTTGTTCAAACTTCTATGATGGGCCGTTCAAAACTTTAGAATAGCCTCAGTGAGTAGACGTAAGGGTTACCAATTAAATATGAAGAGATTGAAGGATCACATCAAACCACCTCAGAGCTGCAAACCCACAGATGAATCTGTAGGTAACTGACTTTGTTATTCTACTTGAGTTGAGAGGATAAGCCTCTCAGAGTTCACGTTAACCTCTATAATCTTGCAGTTCCTGAATTCTTTCCAATTTCCAAGAACATCCTTCACCATCACCTTGTCACCGTCATCCCTAGCGTATATTGCATCTTCAAATACAAGTTTTCCATCGAGTATCACTTTGAACTCGCACATTTCTAATCTTCTCCTAAGATTATAGTTGCCTATGGATTCTTATCTTTTATCCGGTCTTAAGATGGGACTACGGTTCCAAGCCGACTTTAGAGTATAGATTTCTAAGAATTCTTCTTTTAAGGACTAGGGAGCCTAAGCCGATCGTCTCGTCTAGGAAGCGGAAGGTCTCCTCTAACGTTTCAGGTCTACCTCGACATCTCCTTTTAGCCGCGTACACCAGTACGTCTGCAGCTTGCCTACCTAATATTTTGTCTAGTGATTTATAGACGCATTCTTGGAATGTTTCATTGAGGCTCTTTCCCGTTGATTCCAAGATTCCAATCTCTTCTGGGGAGGATGCTTGTATAAGCTCGTTCTTTGGACCTACTATTAGGGTTGCACTGTGCATTCTGATGAGGCTGAGAAAGATGAATTCCCAGCCTCTAACATCCATGGCCTTTTTTGTGTCGTAGGCGCATATAGCTGCAAGTGGGAGACTCAGTCTCCTATGGAGGAAGCGTTCATAATCTATGAGATCCTCAATTAGATTGTGATCAAAGAAGCATGTCATCTCACCGGTAACCCTTAAACCTTCGAATCCTCCCTGTAGAGACTTCTTGAGGAGGCTCTTCCATAGATTGACTGTTCTATCCTTATTGAAGCCTTCATCTGTAATATACCAGTCTCTGTAATGGATAATTTTTAGTGCGTTCCGTTTAGTCTCCCTCTCAACGTCTATTCCGAACCGTTTCATAGCAGCCTCAATTTCTCTGGGCGACTCATCTGCAGCAACATAGGCTGCCGCTTCACCCCTCTTCAACCCCTCCCTCAAATATGTAAAGAGAACCTGATGTTTCTCGTCTTGATCCCTATAGAACATTATAGCGTGATCTGAAGGCTTCATTCCTATAACAAAACTTAATATTTCACTCCTCAATCGTCTGCTCCTCCACTTTCTGATTAATAGAGGGATTAGATGGGTGGATGAGAGGCTCGACGCTTCCATACTGGGCATACTCACAGCTTAAAATTCGCAGTGCACTGTACGATTCTTCTCCAGAAAGTCCTCGTAACCAACAAAATCTTGAAGACATTCTCTGTAAGATTTACGTTTCTGTCCTTATAAGTTTAATCAGTGAAATTTAGGGTTTATACTCAGAAAAGAGATTTAAACAATCGATTTTTATCTGGAATCTTCAGGGGATACAAGTCTCTAAAAACCTTTTTATCCTTTATAGAGTTATTAGTGACTTGAGGGCCCATACATGTGGTATGGATTATTTCCTCCGCAGGCAATATATAAAGAGAGAAGATTTAGAGGTGTACTGCTTAACCCTCCAAGCTTTAGTCCAGGCTCATGGTGCGGGGCTGGAAAACTCTGGATCGATTCGGAGAATGAAGAGTATTGGTTGACGAGTAGGCCACGTGAGGGGGAGAAGAGGAGAGGATATGCCGTTGAGATATACAGGTCGAGGAACGGTGAAGATTACAGTCTAGTCTCTTACATCTCCAAGGAGGAGCTAAGCGAGGTTATAGGTGTAACCGTTCATAGCATAGAGAATCAACAGATACTTCGGGATCCGCTTACCGGGCGGTTCTTTCTTTACTTATCCGTTGATAGATCCGAAGAGAATGTTGCAGGTAGAGAGGATGAAACATACAGGAGTAAATGGGAGACTTATCTGTTATCATCTGATGATCCGGCTGGGCCATGGAGTGGGGAAGGATACGCCTTGAGGGGGGACATGGATTACGATAGTGGAGAGGCGAGAGATGCAACAATAGATATAGTTGATGGAAGGTACATAGCAATATATAAGGCTAGGAAGGCTGGAACAAGGATTGTTCATTCAGCTCTAGCAATGAGCAGCAACGGTAAAGAATGGGTTAAGATGGGGGAGTTGAAGGTTGATGGGAGGAGACAGCCTGATTACTTCCTTCTAAATGGGACGATAACTGCTGGATCCGGCGGGCCAATATTCATTGGAACAAGGACAACGGATGTTGTTAGGGGTGCAGCGTTAACAAGAACCTTCGCAGCCTACGCTATCGACTATAGAGGATTGAATCTTGAGACAATATTCACTGCTGAGTGGATTCCAGGCTCAAGATATGAACATCCAGAATACCCGATACATACATACGCAAATGTAGTATATGATGAGATAAGGGACAGATGGCTTATACTGATAGAGGCTGTGGATCCAGAGTATAGCAGAGAGTTAGGTTTAAACCTTGAAGTTGACAGACTGCTACTTTACGAATCTTAGGCTCTTAACTTGGTTGTTAGAGCGTTTTAAGGACCGGAGTGCTAGTCGAGTCTCAACCGACAATAACTCCATAAACATTAAACATTTTAGAATGAATCCTCCGAAGTATCTTATTGTTAGATCTCTCTGATGCGGCTGGGAATAAAGGAGATAAAAGTCACAAACCAGAACCGCAGATAGTAACGGTTAGATTGTTAGTGAATGGTGGTAGAGGAAACTTTTATGAGAGAAGTATTGAGGATAGATAAGGATCATATCGTGATATTTGATGACTTCAGGAATGTAAAGTTGGATGTGAAGGCGGATCTAGTATTTGCGGATCCGCCTTTCGGAGTGACCTCCTCCCCACGCTTACGCATGGGGCTTCCGCCAGAGCTCGGACGCCGAGGTGGTGGAGGCGTCGCCGAGATTCCAGCGTTCAACCGAGGCTTTACGCACATCGGCCACATCTGCTGGTTTGGGGCGGGTCACCCCGCCTTTCGGCTCGCCGAGGCATCTCCTCCCCGACTGCTACCCCCTTAGACTCATCGTTTCCACCCTTTCGGGCAACCTCTATCCAAGGGACCATCCAATACTGAAAACAGAAGACCAACATCTAAGTTTATCGCAATCCATCCCCTCCCCCACGGATGGGGTCTTCTTGCGAGATTTGAATAAAGGAGATAAAAGTGGAGGATGATATACCGCATCCTAGTTAGATTTAAGATTTAGTTTTGAGATATATGGTATTGGGATTGTTGGTGATTCACCGATAAGGGAACATTCATGAAGGAGCTGCAGACTGTTAGAAGGAAGATTCTAGACGTATTCAAAGTTAATGAGCCCTTCGGATATGCTGTTTTGACAGAGGACCCTGTCACCCATGAGGTTAGATATGAAGTCTTCGAGCCTACACTCACCGAGGAGGAGAAGCGGATCCTCAAAACGATAAAGGACCTTCTCATAGAGCAGATTGACGTCACCATGTCTGAGCTAGGATCGGATGAGAAGGCTGAAGAGTATCTTAGAAGCCAAGTCAGGAAGGTTGTTAAGGACTTTAAGATATCTGTCGATGAACATTCACTTGAGAAGATCCTCTACTATATTATACGAGACTATATAGGATATGGAAAGATAGATGTGATGATGAGGGATCACCTCATCGAGGATATAAGCTGCAACGGAATAAAGGTTCCAGTCTACGTATGGCATAGACAATACGAGTCTATACCGAGCAACGTCTACTTCGAGACGGAGGAGGAACTGGATGCTTTCGTGATTAGATTAGCGTATCGGACTGGAAGGATGATATCGATAGCGAATCCGATGCTTGACGCAACCCTTCCGGACGGAAGCAGGATCCAGATGACTCTTGGAAAGGTCGTTACAAAGCATGGATCAACATTCACGATTAGAAAGTTCAGGGCAGATCCATTAACGATAGTTGACATGATAAAGTTCAACACTGTTTCAAGTGAGATGGCCGCTGTCTTCTGGTATGTAATCGAGAATAAACATAGCATATTTGTATGCGGTCCAACAGCCTCAGGAAAGACTACAATGCTGAACTGCCTCTCATGCTTCATCAAGCCTGACGCAAAGATAGTCACTATAGAGGACACACCTGAACTTCAACTATACCATAAGAACTGGATTAGATCAGTAACTAGACCGAGCGTAGGAGCCTCAGCTGAGATCTCACTCTTCGACCTCTTAAAGGCTGCTATGAGGCAGAGGCCGGACTACATAATCGTCGGCGAGATTAGGGGTGAGGAGGCTTACACCCTCTTCCAGGCGATGGCGACCGGCCACCTTGGAATGTCAACTCTACACGCCGACTCTGTAGCTGCGGCTATACATCGACTTGAAACAGAGCCGATGAATATACCTAGAACATTGATTGCAGGCTTAAACCTTATAACGGTTCAGAGAAGAATGGAGAGAGATGGGAAACCCGTTAGAAGAACGATTACAGCCACGGAGATAGTGGGATTGGATCCTAGAACAAACGAGATAATAACAAATGAAGTCTTCAGGTATATGGCTAAGGATGATACATACCAATATTCTGGGAGATGTTATCTACTTGAGAAGATAGCTAGGAACCTTGGAAAGAGAATGAAGGATGTGATGGAGGAAGTTGCGAAGAGGAGAACAATACTCGAGTGGATGGTAAGGAATGATATACGAAGCTTCAAAGAAGTAACGGAGGTCATCAGAAACTTCTATGCCAACCCAGAAGAGGTGTATAAAGCAGCTAAGGTTGGAGCTTAACAAGAGAAGAGATAGATTGATGGTTGGTGACGGAATATGACTATTACGAAAGAGAGGGGGAAGGCTGATGACCCATCAATAGATCTACATGCCCTAGGCTACAGACTGCTTGGGAGAGGCCCATCAAAGATAACTCCTCTCACGAGATATGTTAGGAGAAACCTTGAGAAGACGAATATAAGAGTGAACCATATTGTCTATGTAAGCTCAATGTTCTTCTGGACTCTCATAGCCTCTGCAGCCTCATTCCCACCATCATTCCTATTCATAAACTATTTCCTCCCTCTAATCGGTCTTAGAATCCCAGCCTATAACGCGGTACTCTACAGCCTCATAATCACATTCGCAAGTGGAGGTTTAACCTTCATAACATTCCTATATTACCCGAAGTATATAGCATCCTCGATAAAGCTGAAGATTGAAAAGAACCTAGTATATATCGCGAATTACATGTCGATACTTGCGAGTGCAGGAGCCACACCGGAAGAAACATTCGCATCCCTCGCCAGATCCGGAGATATCTTTGGGGTGAGAGAGAGCGCTAGAGCAATCATTAGAAGGGTAGAGCTCCTAGGAGAGGATGTTCTTAAAGCGTTAGATGAAGAGAGTAGGAGGTCTCCGTCTAGAGAATACGCTGATTTCCTTCAAGGATATGTAGCTACATTGAGGATCGGTGGAAACCTACAGACCTACCTCTCGGCGATGGCAAATAAATTCATGGAGTCGAGGAGGAGATTGATGGCTAAGATGATCAACCAGCTAAACCTGGCGGGAGAGATCTTCGTTGCAGCATTGGTAGCCCTGCCAGTCATACTTATAACGGTCCTCTCGATCATGGGGTTCTTCGGAGGAGAGGTTCTCGGCGGATTAACAGCTCCGCAGCTGATGGCTCTTATGACCTACGTCTTCATACCATTCACGGCTATAGGGGTCCTAGTGTTCATAGACGCGGTTATGGCAGGATGGTAAGATATGGGATGGAGAACGGAATATATGTCTAGGATTAAACCGTTCGCTTATGCATCCTCAACAGCAGCTGGAGTAGCCATATTAATAATAGGATACAACATATACTCCTTCGGATATCTCTTCCACACATTCGTTGCCATATCCCTTATGGTAGCGCTCTCAGCCCCAGCTATAATAATACATTTCGAGAATAGGAGAAAGAAGCTTATAGATGATGCTCTACCGAGACTTTTAGATGATCTTGCTGAAAGCCAAGAGGCAGGGATGACTCTACTACAAGCCCTAGAAGAATCATCCAAGAGGAAGTATGGACCGATAACAGAGGAGCTTAAGAGACTTACAACCCAGCTCTCATGGGGATTAGGATTTGAAGAGGCATTCTCAGCATTCTCGAAGAGGATTGGAACAGAGCTCTCAATAAGGACGACGACGCTGATCTTAGAGGCCATAAGGTTAGGAGGAGACTTAAAGAATATCTTCGGCTCCACAGCCCAGTTCGTAAGGGAGATAATAGAGTTAAGAGATGAGAGGGAATCACAGCTCAGACCATACATGATGGTTATATACATAAGCTCATTAGTATTCGTATTAGTAATTGTAATCTTGTACCAGAGCTTCTTCGTTCCAATGGCTCTAGAGCCAACGAGATTCCTGAGGCTACCAATGTCACTGGAGGGATACAAGGCGATCCTATTCGACCTAGCGATTGTCGAAGCATTATTCGGCGGATTAACAGCTGGAAAACTCAGTCAAGGGTTAACCTTCAATGGACTAAAACACTCTGTTGTATTGCTTGCAGTAGTAACAGTAATCTTCACATTCCTACTCTAAAAGATTTTTTATGTTAAATGCTTATGTTAACCCCTGCTTCCCGAGTCTACGCTATCCTCTCAGCAGTCTCTATCACCAATCCAGTATCCACCACATCGAATGGTATAAGCTTAGGCCGGTTAAGAGTCTTCCTCAACTTCCTAACGAGAATGACACCTTCCAGCTCCCTAGGAGCCTCCCTCAACCTAAACTCGAAGACTCCGTCGGCCAAGTGCTTAAGAGCGTTCACCTCCCTCTCAGGATGAACACCGTCAGGAAGTAAAGCGAAATGTACACCACCATAAACCCTAGCAGTCATCCTCCAATACAACATCAAATCTATTATATCTCTCAACTTAAAGTAATGGAGCAGATGAGATGCTTGGAGGGCTGTCCAACGATTCTCTCTTATCCTCTCAAGCAAGTTAGACTTCAAATTATTAAGTGAATTAGAAACATTGACACTCAAACCTTCCAATAGAGACTTAGGACTCAACTCAGCCAGCCGCTGCAAGTCAACAGTCCTAACATTCACAAAAACCCATGAACCATTAGCCAAATACTCATCTAAGTTCCATCCGAAACCAGCCATATCCTGCTTAACATCGATACTTGGCTCCTCAGCTAAGTAATAAGCGACCTTTCCACCATTCAGCAGATGATTAAACAACACCTGCTCAACAAAAGTTGTATAATGAGAGCCACTCTCACCAATAACGAGGATAATACTCTGATCAGGCAAACCTCCACCCAAAATAATATCCAAACCAGAGATACCAGTACCTAATCGCCTAACAGGACCGGGCCCAGGAGCAGGTCTCTCAATAGGAGCTGCAGCTTCAACCTCTGGAGGCGGAGGTCTAACCTCACCCTCAACAGAAGGCAAAGGAGGAGTCTCCTCGCTAGGCTCATAC
>WAQA01000036.1 GCA_015520475.1 Candidatus Bathyarchaeota archaeon
TATAAAGACAACCTTGATCTACATGCAGCTGGTCGACTTCAAATCGGATGAGTATATTTGCAGGCAGGCTAAAACCGTTGAGGAAACAAAAGCCTTAATTGAGGAGGGATTCGAATACATCTGTGAAATTAAGGGAGTTCAACTCTTCAGAAAGAGAAAATAGAAGGTACCCCAACTATCCATCAAGGACCGACAAAGCCACAGTTCGGACACTTATATGGCCTTCCAAATTTTCGACATTTCGAGCAGCGCCATATTATTATGTCTCCGCAGTTGGGACAGGGAAACTTTGTTGCTTCTGATCCTGGAGCTATTATCTTGTGACATGATGTACATGTAGGCATGGAGACGCTTTCACCCATAACCAACACCTTAACGAGTTTCAAGATAATGGAGTGCTCTCTTATATATGCTACTGTTACAGGAGACGATCTATTATTAAGTTATTTATGGAAGAGAGTATGATGGCTGGAATATTCAATTTGCGGATTGCCTTAACAATTATTTTTCTTTGGAAGTCGATGTCGCCTTCATCTGTTATGTCCCTGTAGAATTCTGTCTCAATTATCTTCTTGAATATTTTATCTACTGTTTTATCGGAGAGTCTATTGGCTATTTTCCTGGCTAGAAGCGCTGCTTTCATTTCTCTTCCAAGTTTTTCTTTCCATAGGATCTCGTATCGTCTGAGGATTTCCTCGGATACTCTTCCAGTCTTAATCGCCTCAGCCGCTGTTTTACCAGCTACTACGGCGCATAATCCACCCCATATTATCCCTCCTCCAGTTGTAGGTTTCACTTGACCAGCAACATCTCCAACAGCCATGAATCTATCATGGTAGGTTTTCGGTATCGGCCCACATGTAACCACCAATCCTGAATATTTCCTCTTGGCTGATCGATTGGCCAGGCAGATATTTCCTTCTATAAACTTTTCAAGTCTATCCTTAATGTTATTTCCTTTACATGCTAGGCCAACCCTTACATGATGCCTTGTTAGAGGCATGATCCATGCGAAGAATGAAGGAGCTATCTTTCGGCTTATATGGATCTCTACGTGGTCCATGTCCAATTCTGCATCTGTTAAGAGCTCATATTGGATTGCAGGCAGCAACCCTCCAGGATCAACAGTCTCTAATCCAGCCATTCTTATTATATGTGATTTGACTCCTTCAGCGTCTATAACCAGCTCAGCTTCCATCTTCCCGAAGTTTCCGGTTAACGTCACTCCTCTACTAGACATCTCCACGTCGTAGACTTCTGCGTTCAGCTTGATGTTTACTCCTGCCTGAACTGCCCGTTCAGCTAGGAATCTGTCGAATTCAACTCGGTTGACGATGCATGCAACAGGATCTCTCCTTTCAACCTTAAATGATAGTTTTGAGGGGGAGAAGAATATTGCTCCTCTCACCATATTCTGAACGAAACGGTTGTCTATTGGTATTTGGAGGGCCTTTAATCCCTTAATACTCAGTAGACCTGCACAGTGGCATGGCCGCCCAATACTTTTATGTTCCTCTAAAACTGTTACTTCAACGCCTTCTTTAGCAGCCTCCCTAGCAGCTATTAGGCCTGCAGGTCCTCCACCTATAATCGCAAGCTCCGTCCTCTCTCCATTCACGGCGGCCACTTCATTCCCTATGCTTTAAAGAGTCTATGCATTGAATTTTAGGTTTCACTGGATAACTTATAAGATTATTCCAGTTACTTCTTATCTTGTATGAGGCTGCCGCTGTTTAGTAGGGTTAAGAGGGCATATTGCAGCTGCCTTCCAAAATATAATATTAATCCTTATCTGGGCAGGTGTGAGCATGGCTGCATATACTGTTACGCTCCTAAATTCCCAAGCTTTAATGGTCCTGTAAAGCCTAGATTGAACCTGAAGAGTGAGATCGTAGATATGGTTAAAGAGATAGGGCTGAAGATGCCTGTTATGTTAAGTGACTGTACGGATCCATATCAACCTTTAGAGGAGAAGTATGGGATTACAAGGAGATGCCTGGAGGTTCTTTCGGAGCATGGCTTCCCATTATTGATAGTTACTAAGTCTGATATGGTTGTTAGGGATTTGGACATTTTTAAGCGCACTTCAACTGTCGTTTCGATTACGATAACAACTCTGAGGGAGGATTTAGCCTCTTTAATTGAACCTGCAGCTCCGCCTCCAGAGGATAGATTCACAGCCTTAAAGAGGATTGCAGATGAGGGTATACCGACAATAGTAAGGATTGATCCTATAATACCATCATTGAACTCTGATAGGGAGAGTGTTGAGGAGATAATCTCTAAAGCTGCAAGTATAGGCGTGAGGCAGGTGACAGCCTCCACGTTCAAGCCCATCAGAGGCTTCTTCAAATATTTAAAGGAGAGGTATGGGTGGATGTTCAGGAGCCTTTATGAATCATACATTGATGGAGTATGGATTTCAGGATATAAGTATCTCAATAGAGAGAAGAGCTTTAGATTGTTGAGGATGGTTAGGGATATCGCTTTAAAATATAAGTTGGAGTTTGCAGCTTGTAGGGAGGGCTTCCCTGAGCTTAACACTACAATATGTGATGGTACAGCGTATTGTAGGAGGCTCTTAACAGATTATTTTTAGGCTTCGTCGATGAATTTGCTGGCTTTAGGTATCTCTTCTGGGAGGCCTCTTCTCTTTCTTATCTCAGCGATAACTGTCTGTGCAATATTCTCAGGCACCTTCTCCCAATGTGAGAATTGACTCTGCCAGAATGCATGTCCTGACGTCCCAGATCTTATTATAGCCGCCAACCCAAACGTCTCAGCAACTGGTATGTATCCGTCAACCAGTATAACGGCTCCCTTCTGGCTTGTAGATATGATTCTTCCCCTATTTCTGGTTATGATGCTGCTTGCTTCGCCGACCCATTGGGCTGGAACTGATATCTGGATCCTATAGATGGGCTCTAAGATTATAGGCTGCGCGGTTAAGAATGATCCGAAGATCGCTCGTCTAACAGCAGGCATTATCTGCGCTGGACCTCTATGCACAGGATCCTCATGTAGCTGAGCATCTATAAGTTTAACTCTCACCCCTCTTATGGGCTCCTCACATAATGGACCTGCCTGACATGCCCATCTGAAACCTGAAATAACCATGTCCCTAACATCTCTTAGGTACTGGATTCCCTTAGTTAAGTCTATTAGTATGTTTTTATGTTCTTCTAGGGCCCAGACATTTCTGGCCTCTTCAGCTGGCCATCCAACCTCCTTATATAGGATCTCACCTATTCTTCTACGGCCCATATCCTCTGAGATGTCTCCATTCTCAATCATCTCTATAACTTTATCTTCTAGCGGTTCAACTTGGATCCAGAATCTATTATGTTTGTTCGGACTCTTCGCCATGGCGATTACTCCAGGCTTAGAGACCGTCTCTCTATAGACAACTATCGGTTTGGAAGTCACTATTTCAAGTCCAGGAGCATAGTCCTTCATGAATTTAATGGCTATTTCTAGGTGGAGTTCGCCCATGCCGCTGAGTAGATACTCACCTGTCTCTTTATTTATCGTAGTCACCAAGTTTGGATCCTCAATTGATAATCTACGCATAACATCTACTAGTCTAGGGAGATCCTTTGGATGTTTAGGTTCAAGGGCTATTGTAACTACTGGTTCAGAGACATATGTTATTCTCTCAAAGGGTATCATCCCGTCTTTGTGGGATACGTCGACTATGGTTTCACCGGCCCTGGCCAAGTCTATTCCTAGGAGGGCAGCTATGTTTCCGGCGTTGATATGGTCTATAACCTCTCTGAAGGCCCCCATATACATTGAAACCTGCTGAACCCTGTACTCTTTTCTTGCACCTACAAGGTATACTTGATCTCCAACATTTATGCTTCCGGAGAAGAGTCTTCCTGTCGCGACGAGCCCTGCATGTGGATCCATCTGCACCATTGTGACACAGAGAACTGTAGGTCCATTATCGTCACATCTGATCATGGCCTGTCCTATTTCAGAGTCTAAGTCTCCCTTCCAGATCTTTGGAATTCTATATTTCTGCGCCTCGATGGGGTTGGGCAGGTTCTTGACAACCATGTCTAGGATTGCTTCGTGCAGCGGTAATGTTTTCTGCAGCTCATCCCATCTATTCTCCCGATACGCATCGATTATATCCTTGAATTTTATCCCTTTCCTCTTTGCGATTTCTAATGTGAAGCCCCATCTGTGAAGGGCTGAGCCGAACGCAACGGTATCCTTCGCCGGATCAACCTTCCAGGCATCCTTGAATTGAGCTTCACCATACATATCAATCAGATTATTAAAGTCTTGGATTATCCGTATCAGCTTCTTCTGAACTTCATCTGGGGTGAGCTTCAACTCCCTGATTAATCTGTCAACCTTATTTATGAAGAGGATAGGTTTCACCCTTTCATTCAACGCTTGTCTAGTAACGGTTTCTGTCTGAACCATAACCTCTTCTACGGCGTCGACAACTACAACCGCTCCGTCAATCGCCCTTAATGCCCGGGTTACTTTTCCAGTGAAGTCAACATGCCCAGGCGTATCAATCAGGTTTATTACGTATGGTCTATTATCCAGCTCGTGGAGTAGGGATATATTGGCTGTCTTGATGGTTATCCCTCTCTTCTGCTCCTCTTCTAAGTAGTCGAGGGCTCTGGCTTCACCGGCTATCTTCGGCGATAGAAGCCCAGCCTCAGCTAGGAGGGAATCGGTCATCGTTGTTTTCCCATGGTCTATATGGGCGATTATTCCAATGTTACGGATATCTTCCTTCTTGCTCATCAGCTTCAGTATATCGCTGGTCTGTCTGAAACGTGGCATTTAACTCTCACTCCTTTAACATGATAGTTATCTGATGTATTCATTAAACTATTAACTTTATGATTGTTTGTTGATTATTTATATCTCTCCCGCCTCTTTCTCCTCTTTCTCTTTTCACGTCTAAGTCTTTTCTTACGCCATTTGGCCCTCATTTCTATTCAGCTCATCTTCGTACTTGTCTTAAATGTTATCTCCTATTTATGGGGAAGCCTGCAAAAACGAGGCTTCGAAAGATTAAAAAATCCACACACTTTTAAAGTTTTTGGATCATAAGTTCTTCATCGACTTTGGAGGGTATCCTTTCTCCATGGGAGCCTTCTAATCTCTGGTTTCTAATTGGTTTTTGGAGGTTTCTTCTGGATGTATAGGTACCTCTTTGGTTTTCCTTCTCTGGTTAGGATTCCCTCTCTGACCAAGTCTAGGAGTGAATGGGCAACGGCTGTTCGGTCATAATGGAAACCGATCCTCATCATTTCGTTATGGACATCCTCAAGCGATCTACGTGATGTAAACCATCCTTCCATCCAGAGCTTCTGTATGACTCCCTTGCACGTCTCAGCCCTCGCTGTCTGGCTGATAGGCTTGGATGATTCTCTAACCTTCTTTTCATGATTCATCACGCTTGAAAGAACCTTCTCAACAACATCTTTAACTTGACTTCGTTTACATTCGACTTCAACCTCTACGCTTCCAACTCTCATCTTTATTTTTATCGGGGATTCATCTTCATTCGACATTTACATCACGTATTGTTTATTGAATTGAACAACTTGAACATGCACAACATTTATATATCATTTCCGACAATACCGGATATTTGGTGAATATTGTTGATTGAACAATTACATTATGAAACAACACCAAGATATAATTTTCCTCTACTGAAAGATATTGATCTCCCCAGAAGATTCATAGAGTTAAGTGTGGAGTCCATGAAGGACGTTAAGGGAGAAGTACTGAACGTACATGGAGAGATATTCCAAGATTCTCTCGTAAACGGAGATTATGAAGATAGCATCTACATAGGAGATCCTGAATCACCGATTCGGGTTATACAGGTAAGACCCATAAGAGATGATACGCCCATAATAGCGATAGACGCCTCAAACATAAAGATCGGTGAAACTGATAGGGGAATCCTCTGCGCAGTAAGAGGAGCCGTTATCTGGAATAGGAAGAGAAGATACAGATACATTAGGATAGGACCGTTCCCCTTCTATATAAACGCTGAGAACAGAGATGAGATACTCCATCTCTTGAGGAAACATCACATCCCAGCCTCAAACTCTTCAAGCCTAACAGAGATACAGATAAAATTAGGAAGCCTCATAGAGAATTGGATTCAAATTAACGTCTGCCGCTCCTCAAATCGAAGCATAATACTTATAGATGGATCATTAACAGCCAATAGGAACAGTGACTCCTTAAACATGTATATGCAGATGCTGAGATCTGCAAGGGAGAAGGAGAACTCCATACTCGCCTTCTCAAAAATGACGAAACTCAGAGTCTTAGGGCGGAGAGTACTGAATCTCCACTTAAAGTATAGGCCACCATGGATATTAACGATAGATGATTTTCAACCATTCAATCTCCACTTGCTAGGCGACATATACATCGCCAAGTTCACTGAGAGGGGATACTCATTCAGAGTGGACATAGACCATACACTCCCAGATGAGGAGAAGATCAGGGCGGTCAAGAGACTCTTGGGAAACGACTCAGTATTTCAGAGTTATCCTGAATCGTTGAGGTTAGCGCATATATACTCCACATTCACAGCAAATGAGGTTATAGGGATCCAACGTTTCATATCTCAACAATTCGGCATCAAGATAATATCTCAGCATAACTTTAGAAGAAGCCTCTTCGGACCCTATGGAACAGAGATGGATGATTGAAGCCATGAAACTCTATAAGAAGACCGGTAACACAATTCAGATAATAAGCTTTCCAGGGGAAGACGTGAGTAAAGGTTGCTATTTAATCATAGAAGATGAATCCTCCGGAAAGAGTATGATAGTTCAGGTGATAGATATTCAATTTGCCAATGTACCTGGGGTTATGGAGGAGCTCCTTAGAAACTCCTTTCCAGAAGAGAATATTAAGGGAGAAGATGTAGATCCATTAGATGTAACATCCCACATACTCTACATACAAGACGCTAGACTTTTAATCTGTAAGATCCATGGAACAATAAAGGATGGAAAGATAATATCGGATAGTTCTTGGCTGCCGTCAAGAACTAGATCGAGCATTAGGAGATTAAGCGTCAAGTCACTAATTGATCTCTTAGAGATTAATGGAGGGCTCCCAATCCTACTTGGAGAGACAGATGAATCTACAGAATTCTCAATCAACGCCATGGCACTCGACGGAAAACTAAATATAATAACTGGGAAGAAAGGAACGGGGAAGTCACATCTATCTAAAATCTTGGTTTTAGGCTTAATTGATCATGGAGCAACAGTCATCGTGCTTGACCTAAACGGTGAATATACACATTTAAACTTGACATCTGAGGGGGACAAGAACAGATATTATAGGAGAATTCACGTATTCACTCCTGGATCTAACTTTAAGGTTACACTGTCACAGACAGGCCTTTCAGTCATACTTAAGATATTAACTCACGCCCTAAGCCTTCCAGGAACATCGTGTAGGGAGTTCAGGCGGATATGGAAGTTTCTGGAGGAGAGGAGATTACTGAGCCTCCACGAGTTAGGTGAAGCGATAAGGAATTGGAGATGTAACCAGCATATTAAGGACGCATTATACTCCAGATACTACGCTCTTTTACACTCCAACTTCTTCACAGACAATGAATATGAAGCGATAACCTTAGAGGATGTCTTCTCAAAAACCAAGTATGGAGGCGCCATAATTATAGATCTCAGTAATTCATCTCCACTGGATAGACAGATAGTTGTAGAGTATATGCTTGGAAAATTACAGGATCTCCTATCCTTAAATAAGATTCGACCGGTATTCCTATTCGCTGAGGAGGCACATCTCTATCTCAGGGATACCTACTGGGATGATATAGTTACGAGGATGCGGCACTTCGGCGTCTTCACAACATTCATAACTAATCAGCCTAACACGATAAAGGAGAACATATATAGACAAGCAGACAACGTCTTCCTCTTCAACTTCATAAATGAGCATGACCTACAGATAATCTCTAAAGCTGCGAGAGTCGATGTTGAGACGGTAGTCTCGATAGTACGTGATCTTCCACCCCACCACTGCCTAATTCTAGGAAACGTTGTGAAAGACTTCCCAATAGTCATCAAGGTTAGACCATTAAATGTTCAGACAGGTGGACATACAAAACTCTTCTTCACAGTGAATCAGAGGGATTATCAACTGTCCACATCCGAGGCCTATAGGCTTGCAGGTGAATCATGATGGTGTGGGTTTCCTCAGGCGATATGATGAGTTAACATCTTCTATCTATGAGTTATATGGATGTGAAGCCGTCAACAACCTTCTTATCCAGCCTCTTAACGAGCTCAACCACAAGTTTAACGGCGTTCTCCACATCATCCATACTCAGAATACCTACATGACTATGGATATGTCTTGTTGGAACACTTATTACAACGCTTGGACATCCAACCCTGTTCAAGTGGATTCTACCTGCATCAGTTCCTCCTCTTGCAACCTGTGAGAGCTGAAGTGGAACACCTACCTCTTCAGCGGTTTCTATCACAAACTCCTTTAATGGTTGATTTGGAATCATACTGCTATCATAGGTTATTAAGGCAGGTCCCTTCCCGATCTTTGAGGGAGCCTCTGAAGGTTTTATTCCTGGCACGTCTCCTGCTATATCAACCTCCAACACTAAACCTACATCTGGATCTACGAGGTGGGAGACTGTCATAGCTCCTCTGGCGCCAACCTCCTCCTGGACAGTTGCAGCGCCAAATATCGTATTGGGATGTTTAATCCCGTCCTCTTTTATCCTACGTATGGTCTCCATCATAATGAAGGCGCCTATACGATCATCAAAGGCCTTGCCCATAGCTATCTTTCCATCTCGAATCAAGGAGAATGGAGACCAAGGAACTATCGGGTCACCTATCTTGACACCCATCTCCTCAACTTCACTCTTAGATGTTGCCCCGACATCAATGAACATATTCTTCTTCTCGAGAACCTTCTTTCTCTCCTCTCCGGATAGTAGATGGGGAGGTTTAGCTGCTATAACGCCATGTATATCGCCTTTCTTAGTTCTTATTGTAACTCTTTGGGATAGCAGTACTTGATCCCACCATCCGCCTAGAGGATTGAACGTTATAAATCCCTTGTCATCAATTCCTGAAACTATAAATCCAACCTCATCGACATGACCGGCTATCAATATGTGAGGTCTATCCGCTCCTCCCCTAGCAACAAAGATTGCTGAGCCAAGCTTATCCATCAAGAACTCGTCAGAGAACTCATCCATATACTCCTTTATGATATGCACGGTTTCCCTCTCAAATCCTGAAGGACCGAAAGACTCAGTCATCCTCCTCAATACATCTATAGATTTCTGATCAAACATTAAATCTGTCCACCTTCCTCTTAATCTATGGAATGAAAGAATAAAATCGTTATGTTTGGATCTTCCTTGAGGAACATAATATTCAACGTTCCATGCTATTTCTAGAGTCCATATAGAATTGGAGATTCATCGTGAATAAGATGGTAAGAAATAAAAGGAAAACATTAAAGGTGGAAGAACCTTTACGTTTACAGTTCTTCAAAGACCTTCGCTATTTCCCTTATCTTATTCGGTATATCAAGCCTCATCGGACAGACTTCCAAGCAGTTTCCACATTCAATACATGCGTCAGGCTTAACCCTTAGACTCTTATAGAGCTCTATACCTTGATATCTATGCTCCTTCGGATAATTCATGTAGATATCATATGCATTGAATATTTCTGGTGTAGGAACATTCTGCGGGCACACCCTCATACAGTATCCACATCTTAAACAGTTCTGCTCAGTTTCTGAGTGACTATATCTTTCAACTCTTATAGTTGCGATTAAATTGAAGAGTTCCCTCCGTTCCTCCTCAGACATTGGTAAAGGCTCATCAACCGCCCTGACATTCTCCTCAATCTCATGCATCTCCCTTATACCTGGAATAACAACGTCAACATTTGGGTTCGACAGTATATATCTCAAACTTAATCTGGCGATTGGGTCATCGACGCGTTTACCAAGCGCGGTCTCCGGTAGAACCAGTTGCCCTCCAAGTAACGGCTTCATTATAATTGTTCCCACATTATACTCCTTGGCTAACTTCAGGATTCCAGCCCTATCAACACTCTCATGATCCAGAGGAGAGTAAGCCACCGTTATTACATCGAAATATCCGCTTTCTATAGCCCTTCTCATGACTCTAAGGTCAAAATGCATACTTATTCCCGTATAACCAATCAATCCTTTCTTTTTTGCATATATTAAGCCCTTAATTGCACCGTCAGATGAAGTAACCTCATTATAGGTTTTCTCATCGTTTACGGCATGCAACTTATAAATATCAATGTAGTCGGTTCTCAACTCCTTCAAGCTCTTATTGAGGTCCTTGAGGAGGCCGTTTCTATCTCTTGAGAGGCTCTTAGAGGCTATGTAAACTTCATCTCTCCTATCCTTCAACGCCAATCCAATCTTGGCTTCACTATCCTCATAGGCTCTCGCCGTATCAATAAAATTTACACCTAGATCAACTGCTCGATTAACCAGTTCAACTGCTTCATCAACACTTATCTTAGGCAGTTTTATAGCTCCAAACCCTACTGCGGACACCTTTAACCCAGTTCTTCCCAGAATCTTATATATCATTCAGAATTCACCGATCACTTTAAGATTCCCCTAAGCAGGTTAATATTTAAAGGTTCCGTTCATAGATCAGCAATTAATCGATCTGCTATGTAGAACTTCTATGTTCACTACATCTCCATCAGATCTGCTTATTCTAATCCAATGGAGACATCCACCATCCAAGATAGCATGAGACAATCTAAAGTTGAGTTTGATCTCAAACGTCTTCAGCGATCCCATCCCATAAAGAAATTTAGGAACCAACTTAACATTGTGAACCTTTATTGCATCATCATGGATTATTATGTTTCCATTATAAGGGACATAATAATAGAGCCTTATCACGTCTACTTCTCTATTATAGACCATCTTAACAGCTTGGATTAAACATTCTAATGCTACACTTTCCTCATCAACCAGAAACAGAGGGTTCTCCCTTAACTTTTTAATCGTTACATCAAGCATTTCACGAGCATCTATGATTCTCACTTCAGCCCTACCTATCATGCCGATTCTGATGATGTCTTCTTCCATTAGAAAACGTTCAGCCTCTCTGAATCTTCTAGGAGTGCCATAAGCATGTAAGTACATTTCTCTCCTTAGAACTCTACAGTTTCTATCTTCAATCTTAACTTTAACAGGTTCCGGTTGCAGATGATAGGGAACATCAGCCAACTCTTCAACTGTATGGAAGAATGTATTGCACGCTAGATCCACACCTAAAAACATTATTTTACCATTTAATCTATAGAGTTGGATGTACGGGGTTCCATCACCACAAGGTGAGAGGGAATCTTCATGTCCCTTAACAATAGTGTACGCCTTTGATCCAATAGATGCTACGGAATGAGTTGGATGTAAACTTCGTATAGAGTCTCCTCTTCTCCTAAAATTCTCTGGAATAACGCCTGTCCAGCATGGCTCATCATATTTAAAGAATGGAGGGTTCTCTAGACAGTCTTTTATGCTTCCAGTGAATGTAGGCATTATAATTGTTCCTTCATCTCCAACTACTTCGAGGAGAGCATTAATAACTGTGTTAACTCCATTAACAACATAACCTAAACTGCTCAATGAACTATGAACAAAGATTACATCTCCATACTCAATCTTTAAAGCCTTAAATCCGCGGATTAAATCATCTATGGATACTTCATACTTCATCTCTACAATATTAGGGGGAGCCAAGAGAATATATAATACTATCCTTTAGTCTCCTGAGGAGATGATTAATTACCTCACATCTCAGAAGGAATCTTCCGGACTGGAACATACTACAATGAGAAGCGGCTAATCTAAGGAGCTAAGATAATAGTTACCATTGATATTATAGATAAAACGCATTAACATTGATACTTATCCAATACATAAAATAACATTGATCTAAAGGTGAAGATTTATGGGAGTTGATGTCTTCAGAAGAAAAGCGTTAAGTCTAATCTCAGAGATGAAGAGGGAAACGTATAGAGACGCACTTTTAATTCATCATGACGACGCGGATGGATTATGCTCAGCCGCTATAGTGAAAGCTACTCTTGAGAGGGAAAGCTACAACGTTAAGATGTTATGTATAGAGAAGATATTACCTGAGATAATAGAGTCGATACATAGGGTTGAGGGGAGAGTAATCATATATGCAGACATAGGCTCCTCACATGCAGATCTAATATCTGAATTTAACAATGGAAAGAACTTGACTGTTATACTTGATCATCATGATCCTAGACCATCCAGCGACCCAAAAGTTTATGATCTCAACTTGGAGAATTACGGTTTTAAAGGTGAGAGGGACTTCTCAGGATCCACCTGTTGCTACCTCTTCTCTAAACTCTTCAGTGAAGAGAATATTGATCTGTCTTATCTAGCCATAGTTGGGAGCTGCGAGATACCTGAAGGACTCATCGGATTAAACAGGCAGGTTCTTCAGGAAGCGATATCTAACAGGATAGTTGATGATGAGGGTGGAAAGATTAAGATAAGAAAGTTTGGGGTGGACGTACGCAGCCTCTTCTCTAAACTTCAGGTTCTAGGAGCGGTTGGATATTATATAGGCGGTCCAGAAGTCGGGGTGAGGACATGCATTTACGGAGTGACTGATGAGACTGTAAGGATGGTGAATCTTCTAGAAGAGAGGAGGAAGAAGGCTAATAGGAGGCTCCTAGCAATGCTATATCATGGATATTTAAAGGAGACAGAGCACATACAATGGTTCGATGCTGGCGACGTATACCATGGTATGGGCTCGAAGGTTATAGGGCAGTTCTGCTCCTTCCTTTCCTATCAGAAGAGACTCATCAATCCTAAAAAGTACATTTTTGGAATGATGAATATGCAGGCGGAGATACCTGGCTGGGGCAGGCTTAAGGTGGAACGGGCAAAGATATCTGTAAGGACACCTAAAGAGCTGAGGAGACTTATAAGTGAAGAGAAGGCTCCAAGCGCCGTCAGAATACTCAGTTTAGCCTCTGAGGGTTTTGGATTAGCAGATGGACACGAATATGCTGCAAGCGCCGTAGTATCCAGGAAGGATAAGATGAGAATTATAGAGAATGCAGAGAGTCTTCTTAGACATTATTAGAGCGGGTAGAACAGCGGTGAACCTTCAATCTCCAGACTCAACGGATATGCGGACTTTCTCATCTCCCCTTATATCAACCCCCTTTAATGAGGAGAGCATACCAAGCACCGTTCTGCTAATGATTTCTTGAACGAATCTTACACATGGAACTCTTCTCCCATCGACGGTTACTTCAACCTTCTCTTCCATCTTAAGGCGGCTCTTACATTCTTCAATCTTCTCAACTATTATATTTATCAGCCGTTCACCCTCCCTCGGAAGGTCAATGTAGAGGGAACGGTCTGGGACATCCCCTAAATATCCAAAGCCAACATATGCTAGGATTGGAGTGAACCTCTCCGACGCCGCATATATCTCTTTTACATTACTAACCGTAACTATCTTCATGACTCTTGGGTCGCCGCCAACAATATCCTTGAAGCCTTCAAGCAGAATGATGTTTGATCCTTCACATTCAGATATTATCCTCCAGAGGCTATCATCTCCATTCTCAACCTTTCTGATGATGGCTATTTCCTTCGGGGAGACGCTTATGATCGTTACTGCTCCAGCCTCAGCGTATCTCCAAGTATCTTTCCCTTTATGATCAATCGTGAAATTCGGGTCTGGAATATGCTTTATAGCCGCAACCGTATATCCTCTACTTGATAGTTCCTTGATCAAGGTTTCGATAACTCTAGTCTTTCCAGTATTCTTATTTCCTATAACGGCTATAACAGGCCTTATAGAAGGAGACATGCATGAATCACCGAGACATTTCCATTGTAGATAATAATGGAGGTCTTCCTCTTTAGTCTTACAGTGAGAGGATGCTTGATCTATAGGAGTTCATGGAGGGTAATGTTCATTAATAGAACGTTTTGAGCAGCCTCTATTCCCCTAAGAGTTCATGGAGGTATATCTTTATTGGACCGATCCTTCCA
>WAQA01000037.1 GCA_015520475.1 Candidatus Bathyarchaeota archaeon
CCTGGACATTCATGCAGACGAGGGAATGAATAGTATACGGCAGTCCAGCATGTAACGGTTACAGTGAAATCCATACGCCCCGCCATTAATAGAGCAGAAACTTCAACATGAACATTTAACCTTAAACACGTATCATCTCGAAAACAAGTTTAAATTTACCAGTTACTATTTATTTAGTTAGTGGTTAGGAGTGCTTGATATGAAAGGTAAGAGTAAGTATTCTCCTGATGAACCATGGATAAAGATAGAGAATGTTGTTGCATCGGCATCCCTGAAGCATGGGATAGATATAAGGGCTGTCCGCAGAGCCTTTCCTGAAACGGAATATAAACCTGAAGTTTTTCCTGGGCTTGTCTTCCGCCTCAACAGACCTAAAACTGCCACGCTCATATTTAGTTCTGGAAAGATGGTTTGTACAGGAGCCAAATCAGAGAAGGATTCGATAAGGGCTCTGAAGAGTATTATAAGGAAGATGAATAAAGAGAACATAGTCATCATGGGTAAACCTGAAATAGAGATACAGAATATTGTTGCCTCAGCAAATTTAGGTGGAAGAGTTGATCTCTTCGGTTTCTATCAGATGTGCGGTAGAAGTATGGGAGGGAAGATCATGTATGAACCTGAACAGTTCCCAGGTTTAATCTATAGAATGGAGGATCCGAAAGCCGTCATACTCGTCTTTGCAAGCGGTAAGCTCGTCTGCACCGGAACAAGAAAGGAGGCTGACGTGTACAGGGCAGTTGACAAGTTGAGAAGAATATTGGAAGAGTATAATGTGATATCATATGATCATTAATCTGTTTGATGTCTCATTCTTTTGTAGAAGTGGAGTGTCCGCTGTATAACCGTAAGGTTGGTCAGCACGGCAAGTATAATGATCGATATATTCAAGAAGCCTGTGAATATCATATTTATGTAGCTTCCAGAGGATATTATGATTATTCTTTCAGCCCGTTCAGCTAATCCTATGGTCTCCATATCCACCCCTGCAGCTTCAGACTTGGCTCTCACATAGCTGACAAGCAATGATCCTATGAGGGCTGCCGTCCCCCATGACACCTCGCACCATCCCCCCATGACGAGGCCGAAGTAGACTACTGAGTCAGCATATCTATCAAGTAATGAATCTAGGAAGCCTCCGAATACTGTGCTCTTCCCATATGTTCTTGCTAGGACACCGTCAAGTGCATCGCAGAATCCTGAAAGGAGGAAGATTGTTGGAGCCAGGAATGTGAGGGTTAATTTCAGGTTTGTCTCAGGCATCCTCCCGGATATCCAATATATTATTCCAGATAGGGAGGCTAATAATACACCTATTAAGCTGATATGATTGGGGGTTAAGCCAGCTTTATATGCTATTTCAGCCTCCATCCTAAGCCATGATTCAACCCTATCCTTAATCTTCGTCAGCAAATATTATACCATCCTCAATCATCATCTTTCTCAGCATTCACCCTTTCTATCTTTTATCTCTTCGATTTTACGGAGAAGAGCGTCTTCTCCCTCCACTCTTGAAGAGATTATTTCGAATGCTTCCTTAGCTGTTATTCTATCTATTGATTCGCCGGTAAAATCCTTAATCAAGTATCTCGCCGCCTTCAAAACTTCACCTATCAACTGCGAATCTATATAATCTGCGAGATGACATATCAACGCCTCAACCGTTCTAGGCCTTACAGGTCCAGCCTCACCATGATGCGCTGAGACTATATGGATCAGGTCTAAGGGAAATCCCTCCTGAATCATCTTGGAGACTAACAGTGAGAGATGATCTAAACGTTCCCCTAAAGGTGACATATGATACTTCTCTTCCCCTTCACTGTACGTTAAGGTTTTATATAGGTCATGGAGGATTACTCCGCTTATAACTAGATCTCTATTGACCCTTCCATGATATATCCTCTCTATACATTTACAGAGGGCTAATGCTATCTCAACCGTTGAGAGCGTATGCTCCATTAGGCCTCCTGGATAGTTGTGGTGGTGGGATATGCTTGCAGGTGACTCTTCAATTCCTACACCCCTATATATTCTATCACCTATCTTGACGGATACATCTTCAATTATGGACTGAACCTTCTCTCTTAACTCTTCATCCTTTATCTTGTTTAATGCCCTCTTCAGTTTAGGATTCATGTAACCCCCATTGGCGATATATAATACGGGTTCTTAAGCCTTTGTATGATGCTCACCTAATTATATAAATAGAATGAATCTTCTAATTCTATTGGGGAACCAGTAAGAGAGTGAGTAAACCTTTTAATGTTTGGTGTTAGATTAGATGCCCTCAAGGATTTTCAGGGATAAGAATAAGCTCTCACCCAGATATGTTCCGGAGAGGCTGCCCCATAGGGAGAAGCAGATAGAGAATCTCTTCTCAATTTATGGGGACGCTTTAGAGGATATTGAAGGTTTCCTGTTGAAGGTAACGCAGGTAGTCGGTGATGTTGGAACCGGTAAGACATGCACAGTTCTCAGGTTTGGAAGGATTATGGAGGAGGAAGCCACTAAACGAGGCATAAACCTTCAGCACATATATATTAATGGCAGATTGGAGGGAACAAGCAGATTCACATTATATCAGAAGATCCTCACCTTAGCTGCTCCAGCCATATCGGCGAGGAGCCTAAGCCCGGAGGAGATGCTCTTCCATCTCTTAAGGTACTTGAACAGTGAGGGGAAGTATCTTTTAATATCCTTCGACGAAATCGACTATTTCTGTAAACGCTCAAAGGAGCACATCGTCTATGACTTGACGAGACTGAACGAGGTTGACCCAACATCTCCATGCAACATTATCGGGGTCATATTCATTGCCAGAGACCTATCATATCACAGCCTCCTTGAACCCAGCGAGTTATCAACATTAGGCCGTGGAATAATCGAGTTTCCACGTTACAATTCAGAGCAGATTAAAGATATACTGGCGGATCGCGTTGAATTGGCCTTTAACCCAGGAGTTATAGATGAGGATGTGCTGGAGTTCATAAGCGACGTTACTGTTAGACCTCCGATAAACGGAGACGTTAGAGTTGCCCTGGACATACTTTTATATTCCGGAAACTTAGCGGAGAATCTTGGATCAGACATGGTGTTGCCGGATCATGTACGCAGAGTCTACGGGGAGATGTATCCTAGAATCACATCCTCAGATGTGGAGGGCCTTGACCAACATGAGAAGGCTCTACTTTTAGGTTTCGCCCGGACATTGATGGCTAGTAAATCCCCATACGCCAGCTTAAGGGAGATAATCGAAGCTTACAGAGTTACATGTGAGGAGTATAACATTAGGGCTAGAGGAGACGTAGAAGAGATAATTCAGAACCTAGCTGATAAGGGGATAATAGAGATACTCTCTCTGAGAAAGATTGGATTGCTGAATGCGCCGGCTAAGAATCTAGAGATATTCCTAGATGCTATAATGGAACGGTTAAGAGGCGACCTTCATGAGGGGGGATAAGGGATCAATCAGATGGGAAGAGATTGAGAAGGGTCTTGGAAGCGCAGGTAGACTTAGAATCCTGAAGGTTATGATGAGGAATCCTGACAGATACTTTACAAGGTATATGCTTAAGAGGATGACTGGATTAAAGACGGTCGATGTTAAGAGTAACCTTAACATTCTAGTTGGTTTAGGATGGGTTATAGAGTACACTTATGGAGTGAAGACCTACAGGGTTAACATGGAGAATAGAGCTGTACAGGCAATAGCTGAACTCTTTAACAAGGTGGATTATTGAGGGGATCTCTTAAAATTTCTATTTAGACCCCCCTCCCCCCTAAGGTACATCATCATATATATACTTCAACGCTCTGAACCTTAGATGTAAAGTAGGGAAGGAGTTATGGTATGATGAAGGATAGTGTAAGATGGGGTGGCACCCCACGCTTCAGAAAGGAGAGATGTAAGAATCCATGGGATGGAAGATGTGGAAGGGATGATATCGCACTATACATATTTTATAATGGAGAGAGAGTGCCCATATGCAGGAGATGTTGGAGTAGAATCGCGAATAGAAACATTGAGTGGGGCGAGGATCTCGAGAAGATTAAGCGTTAATGGAGATGACGTTAATATATCCATACTTATCTATAAGGGTAGAGGGTAGGGTATGGAGGAGACTGGAAGGTTAACTGGAACAATGAATCTCGGTTTAGGAGACGGTGTAGATCTCCCCAATGCCCTCCTATTCAAGCATGAACATATTAGATATCCTGATTCACTTTTAAATTGAGAATCGAAATAGAAAAGGGGAGGTTTATAAATTTAGAAGGAGAAATGTTCCTTGTCCTTCCATATATTGTGGAGGCTGATTAATTGTCGAATGATCTGGAATCCATAAAGGGGATAGGTTCGGTTACAGCGTCAAAGCTCCGCTCAGCAGGTTTAACTACGCTTGAGGCTATAGCCGTCACGCCGGTAAGAGAGATCATGAATAAGACTGGACTGAGCTATGAGACAGCCCTAAAGATCAGCCGTGAAGCACGCCGTTTCATGAAGGTTGACTTTGTAAGGGCCAAGGATATATGGGAAAGAAGGAAGAATATGCTTAGATGTACTACAGGCTCTAAGGCTCTCGACAACATATTAGGCGGGGGAATCGAGACTCAAGCCATGACTGAGCTTATCGGGGACTACGGAGTTGGAAAGACACAGATATGTCTAACATTAACAGTTACAGCTCAGCTATTAAAGGAGGAGGGGGGACTGGAGGGATCCGTAATATACATAGACACCGAGGGAACATTCAGTCCTGAAAGGATATATCAGATAGCGTCTGAGAGGGAGCTGGATCCGCAGAAGATACTGGACGGAGTTATAATTGCAAGGGCATACAATAGTGATCATCAATGCCTCCTAATAGATCACCTCTTCAAGAAATGCCCAGAAGAGAACGTGAAGCTCGTGATTGTCGACAGTATGATCAGTCACTTCAGAGGCGAGTATGTCGGTAGAGAGAACCTTTCTGAGAGGCAGCAGAGGCTTAATGAGTACTTACATAAACTGCTTAGACTGGCTGAAGCATATAACATAGCCGTCGTCATAACCAATCAGGTGCAGGCTAATCCTGCTCAATTCTGGGGGGACACTGACAGGCCCGCCGGCGGCCATATAATGGCTCACGCATGCACCCACAGGGTATATTTGAGGAGAAGTAAGGGAGATACACGTACAGCTAAGGTGATTGACTCCCCCTATCTGCCAGAGAACACTGCAAAGTTTAGAATTACAGAGAGGGGAATAGAAGATGTTGAAGAGTAACCCTTACTGTAGGTTCCTCTCCAGATAAAAGGCTCTTTCCGGAGCGCCCGCCTAAACAGCCAATCTTAGCCTTTTACCTGGCCTCTTCACTCTAAGAAACTGCAGCCCAACCTAATTTAGTATCTGCACTGATCACTCAATACTTCTTTAACGCTTTTAGATTATAAGATGGGATAGATAGGAGTTTGATAACTCTTATATAGTGATATATAATATATGGTATTTTTGGGGATGCTTCTATTTCTGGTTGGGGGAGTTAAGTTTGGGGGATATCTCTTCTGAGGCGATAGCCGACGCTAAGGTATTGGCCAAGAAAATAAGCATGGAGGATTACATGAGTATAAAGCGGTTCTGGGAGAGGAGGGACTATGCGCTTATAGCCGTTATACTGAGGAGGTATGGACTGGACTTTAAAGGAGTAACCTATCTAGAGATGTTGATTGATGAGCTTATGAGGGAGAAGGAGCAGAAAAAGGTGGGATAGACTAGACGTTCTTACGCTCTCTCTATCCTTATCTTGTCTCCGTCTTTAACCTTCTTGAATACCCTCGGGTCGCCTATTACTCTTCCGAAGACATTAACTGGATCAGCCGGTCTTATCTCGTCTCCCCTGCTTATAGGCGTTGGACCGAAGAATATGCAGAATGAATGGCCTGGAGGCCAGTATCCGAGATCTCCAACCTCAACTACTTCCTGAGCGTTCTCTTCATTCAACCTCACCGGTATTGAGAAGTATATCTCATCTCCCCACCTGTTCGCTCTGGCCTCTAGAGGCAGAGCCTCCCAGATGGCCTTCGCAGTTTTAGGATTCTTCTCTTCAATTATCTCTGCTTCAACGGCTCCTGTCGCATCAGTTATAATCTTTATCTTCTTAAC
>WAQA01000038.1 GCA_015520475.1 Candidatus Bathyarchaeota archaeon
ACATTGAACTCGGAAATGTTAAGGTTACAGACCATACTGAGAAGACTGGGGCTAGCCGAGAAAGAGGCAGAAGTCTATATAGCAATAGCCACTAAAGGAACAGCAACAGCCAAGGATCTCCTCAACACTCTAGAACGCATGCATCAACCACAACTGTATAATACCATCTCAAGCCTTCTCAGAAAAGGCTTCATCAGAGTCTCCATGAGCAGACCGAAGGTATACGTTGCAAACGATCTCGAGTCCATATTCGAAGCAAGAAAGAGACTCCTAGATAACCTGAAAGGCGACGCGTTAAGCCTACTTGAGAAGATAAAGAGGATGGAGGAGGAGACTGGGAAAGAAGAATCGCAGGTTTTTCTGATAAGAAAGAGGGAAGGATTAGAAGCTGGAATATTCGAGATTCTATCATCATCTAGAGTAGAAGTATGCGCGGATCTACCGACCGACATAGCATTAAACGTCGCCGACACAATCGAAACATTACTAAACAAAGGAATTAACGTTTACATGATAGTATTCCCTGAAGTCCCAGCCAGCCTCTCCAACAAACTATCCAAATACAGGAATATAGTATTGAAGAGGGATGAACTCGGCAGTTTCCTCTTCGTCTCTGCAGATACAGAAGTAGCTATATACGCTAGAAGAAGATTCTTCAGCCCCCGCAAGATACCAATTCCAGAAAACGAAGTGTACGGATTCTACATATCAGAGAGGGATCTTATATGGAGACTCCTCAACATGTTCGAAGCAGCCTGGAGAAGATCAGGAAAGCCACTAATACGCCATCCACCATCCCCAGAAGATTACCCAAAAAACTTCATAGAATTCGGCATGGCCTTAGATGAGTTGAATGATCTCCTTAAGAGGGGATATAAACCTCTCGTCCACGTCGACGGGATATCCGTCAAGACACAAGAACCTATAACAGTTGAGGGATACGCCGTTAAAGTTGAAAGAACAAACCACATAAACAATTTCCTATTAGACAATAGAGGAAGAGAGATTACCATCGGAGGATTCGACGCGGAAATAGAAGATGTCGAAGCCCACAAGATAACCATAAAGAGAATAGAGAAGGATTGAATAGACCCTCAGCCATCGCAAGATCTTTCCGATTCAATAATCAATATCCTCAGAAGTTGGCATCAGCCTCCTTAGGATGCATCCCCACGTTTCAGCATTAGCCTTCGGGAAGGATCTAGGTGGAACCCTAAATTATAGGGGTCAGTAAGAGTTCTTGCGAAGACCCGAAGTATGGCTAGCCAGACTCCCCATTAGAAAGATACAGATGATAACTCGAACTGTTGACCCGCCAGTCGTCAAGAGCATACTTAGTTATGGAAGCAAAATGCTGAAGGAGCTTGAGATGGACCGCGACACGGATAGCTATCATGTCTTCGCTGACCAATACGGCAGATCACCGCGAAAGCTCGAAGCATTATACAGATAAGCAAAATCAGGATCCGGTCTCATATCGTTGCTCGTGTAGCGCTGTATCTGCTCACAAATTATGGAACGTAAGAGAGCATTAGAGGCCCGGAGGAAATAACCCATTCGCCAAGAGATATCTTAGTTTCGTTATAAACCTTGATAAACTTTGTAAGAAAAGCAAGTAATGAAGGATGGACTTAAACATGGCAGAATCATCGCCAAGGAAATACTTTACGCTCCCAGCCTACGGTTTATGTCGCGTTGTACAAAACCCCTGCTGTTGGGGAGGTTAAGAATGAGTGAAGAAAAGGGAGAAAACCATTTAGATAATATTGAAGGATTTGATCCGCAAGTATGGGAACGATTGCCTTTTTGGGTTAAGGAAGTCCTCCTCATGTTAAAGAAAAAGCAATAAAGATCCCGGAAGATTATGTTCCTTGCTCTATCTTCGGTTAAATTTAATTATTCACAAAGCATAAGGAGAGACAGAGAGCTCAGAAAGTGATGGGTTCACATTTTTTGGGAATTTTTAATTTTATATGCCATAAAAAGGCGTATATTTATCTTTTTTCATAAAAAGTTCTAATCGAAGTTGACGATTCGAGGCAACGAAACTTATGATTACAAGATCGATAGGCTCTATAGAAAGTTGCTTCCTGTCAAAGTAGTACGCTTTGACGAGATAGTTGAGATAGCCAAGTGATTAATTGACGCTGCGCCGAGCCAAAAATACGTTTATCGCAAATACATAAGGAAACTTTTAGAGGATAAGAGGATACAGCGGGTTCGAAAGGGGCTATACGTGGTTCTCTCACCCTTAGAGAGCCCTGAAGACTATGTTGCAGACAAGTTCTTAATCGCCTCGAAAGTGAGGGACAATTAATATCTGGGCTTCCATACTGCCCTGGAGTATTATGGTTGCGCCCAATCCCTCTATAACGAGGTGTATATATGCATAAGACCCAAAGATAGGTTTCTGCCCTTCAGGTATGGCCGCTTCACATTCAGACCTGTATTCGTCGAGGACACAGCCATGGAGGTTAAGGATAGACTTTACCAAGAATACCATCTGAGGGTTAGCAGTAAAGAGAGAACCTTCATCGAGTGTATAGATAGGGTTGAGTATGCGGGTGGATGGGAGGAATGTCTAAAAAGCCTAGAGAACCTCGGAGGCCTAAACTTCCAGAGGATTGTTAACCTACTATTCAAAACCCAGAAGGAGATTCTCCTAAGGAAGGTGGGCTATGTCCTGGAACTCCTGAAGAAGAATTCTCCCCTCTATGAACACTTGGAGGATAGGCCGCTCGATAGTATTGCTAAGAGGGCCTCTGGGGCCCCGTGCTACCTGGTCGATGGTGAGCCAGGGCCACTTCACAAGAGATGGAACCTTACATCCCAAAGGGCTTCGAGGAGAAACTGAGATGGATCTGAAGTTGAGAGAGAATACGACTTTCAGGCTCTTTCCAGAAGATACGGCTTCAACACCAGTCATAATTAGATTCTAACGAAAGTGCTTTTATAGTTATGGTTTGGAGCCCCGGGCGGGATTCGAACCCGCGACTCCCACCTTACCAAGGTGGTGCCCTAACCGACTAGGCCACCGAGGCAATTATGACCTAACTATTTTTATTCATCGCTCCCCTATGATTTTCGATACAATATGGATGCTCGGAAAAATATAAGAATTATTCCCAGTAAGATATGTAAGGAAATGGTAAGGTCAAGTTTTGTTACTTAATGTTTGTAGCCTATTCTATGATTCCATTTAAGATGATGACGGAGTTGCAGGTTTTCACCTATAGCTTAACAATTTTCTGGATGGAAAGATATCCTTTCCATAAAAGGCGCATACACATAATTTCTTCCTTTACGACTAGTTTTGAAGATTGAGGACTTATCTTAGCCATGCTTCTCGCTAATTTGTGGGAGCTGAGAGTAGGCCTAAAAAGTAACCTACACTGCACGCCACGAAAATTTTTCTTTTAAAAACGTATAGATTGTTGACAGAGACGTATCGGGAATTGGGGCCTACAACTTCAAGGGCGGTCGTATCTGCGCTACATGAGGCAGAAACCTCTTCACGCATAGGAATAATGTGTTTTATCCCAATAATTATCTGATATTCCAGTTTTATCTTGATCTCGCAAGGAGACCCCATGCGAAGGCGTGAAGAATAGAATGATTTTTATGATGGATATGGACGAGGAGCTAAAACGCTGCCCTTTTGAATGGAAAGTTTGGGGTCTTGAGAGATGTATCCGAATCATAGGGCTCTTGTATGGTCCCGCATACATTAGGGTTTTGAGAGAAGCCTTTCAGGCAGAAACGAAATGGAAGGAGGAAGAAGTCTTACAGAAAACTCCTCATCTGTTCCGAAGAGCCGTTCCAGCTTTACTGTGGGTCTTCAGAAAGTATAAGAGCGCAACCGAGGAGGCTTTTACAAAAATCGAAGAGGTGATAAAGTTCGAGTAGAAAAGACGTTTCAAATAGCTGAAAAGGATGAAAGGAGATTTAAGGAGGAGAGAAGTGAATAACAAAAAGGAGGGGATATTGCAACATTTTGGCTTAAGTATTGGAATTGGGGTCTTGCGTCAAATGTCTAGTCCAGCTTAACACTTTAATCTCTTTAACTTGTTGCCTTTTAATGGTTTAATCCTCTAACAGTTCTAAATACATCGGCTAATATTCTAGCTCTCTGCCAATCTGTTAGATCTGGACTCTTTAACACTCTTACTAACCTGGTACGGAATTCAGGATTATATTTGAGCTTTATTTTAGCCATTTTCTCACATAATTAAACCTGTC
>WAQA01000039.1 GCA_015520475.1 Candidatus Bathyarchaeota archaeon
ATAAGAGACAGCCAGAGGACGCGCGAATCTCATTCAGGAAGATAGCGCAGAGACTTAAAGTTAGCGAGGCAACAATATTTGTGAGAGTAAAGAAACTTGTCAATAAAGGGGTGATCAAGAAGTTTACGGCGATAGTGTCCCCGGAACATGTAGGTAAAAGACTTACAGCATTCATACTGATAGATGCAGACCCGAGAAAACTCGAGAAAGTATTTGAAGAATTGAAGGTTATAGATGACATCTATGAAATATATGATGTTACTGGAAGCTTCTCAGCTATACTGAAGATAAGAGCAAAGGACCATCAAGACTTAAAAAACATAATTGATAAGATAGGGTTAATTGATGGTGTGATAAAGACGGAGACGGCTCTTGTGCTAAAAAGCGTTAAGGAAGAGACGAAGATTAAGATTTAAATGTCCTCTAACAATCCAAGATGAAGAATAGAATGGTGATTATTGTAACAGGCACCCCTGGAGTTGGAAAGACCACAATTTCAAAGCTCTTAGCATCAAAGCTAAACGCTGAAATCATAAATATGGGGGATCTCATCAAGAGGGAAGGGCTCTTCATAGGTGTTGATGGGGAGCGTGATAGTCTAATAGCCGATGAAGGGAGGCTATCAAAAAGAATTAAAGAGATAATTGTGGGTTGTAAAGGAACAATCATAATTGAGGGGCACTTTGCAGTGCATGTTACGCCTCCTGAGATGACAGATATAGTATTTGTTCTCAGAAAGGATCCGGAAGAATTGAAACGTACACTTGAGAAGAGAGGATTCAAAGGGAAAAAACTTTGGGAGAATATAGAAGCTGAAATATTAGATGTATGCCTCTGGGATTCAATAAGCATCCATGGAAAAGAGAAGGTATGCGAAATAGATGTAACAGAGAGAAAACCTGAAGAAACAATAGAGGAGATCATCCAGATCCTGAGGGGAGAGAGAAGATGTCAGGTTGGAATAGTTGATTGGCTCAAAGAGATAGAGAGAAAAGGAAAGATTGATGAGTATCTAGGAAAATTTTGAGGTTGATGAATAAAGATAACTTCAGCAATACTTCTCATCCGCTCCCATTTAAGATTATGCTGGAATGGCACTGACAAATCATGGAGATGAGCCTGCCTGATAAAACCAGGCGTTAATAAATGCTTGTCAAATTAAACTTCGGATCATTTCAGACCTTGTTATTAAGCGGATTCCGCGGCGGTTCGCGTAGGCTTTGGCATGATCGCTGAACTTCTCAGCTATAAGTATCGGGTTTGAGTATCCGGCGTCGTCGGATGCCCTATCAATGTTTATAACGATGTTAACGCCAACCGTTCTCTTCCAGTCCTTTATCCATACAGGATGTTTCTCGTTTCCCTTGGAGACCACCAGATCAAACTTTCTTGAGGAGCCTGAGTAACCTTCACAGCACACTTCACCCTCTAACCTATAACCTTTACTCTTAAAGTATCTCAATGCGAGATCAAATAGGCTAAGACTTTCCATCTCCTTACTAAATAGAAGATAGGAAGTGTCCTAAAAAACTTAGCCAAGTCTATACCATTAAAGATTATGATTTAGAGGAATGTTCAATCAGCAGCTTTATACCTATCCACTGTGCAATGACGTATCCGATCAATATCTGAAGCCAGAAGGTTATGATTCTTATAAATACCGTTGCTGTTCCACTTATAGCTATTGGAACGCCGAGGACGCTGTATAAACTTGACATGACAATCTCAACTAAGCCTACTGGTAATCCTATTGGAACTGTTTGAACAGCAACGCTTATCGAGTATACGATCAGGGATGTATCGAATGGAACTGCAAAGCCAAGAGAATAGAAAACTAGCATAAATATGATTAGATGGAAGAACCATGCTGCGAGACTTAACATTACAGTCTTAACTAAGCCCTTAGGATTCGATTTAAGTATCTCCATTCCGTTACGAAGGGAGCTCAATGCATCAGCGATCTTTGTTCTCAACCTATCCATATCTATCCTTCCCCTCAAGATTATGGAGGCTGCCCTCAAGATTAAATCCAAAATCTTCATTGTTGCATCCTGCTTGATAGAGAAGTAAAAGATTGAGAAGATGAAAAGGGCTGTGCAGGCCTCAACTAGAATCAGCAGATTTAAAACGTAACCCTCTATCTTATATCTGAGGATTAAAGATAAGGATCCGAAGATTAATCCGACAAGAACGATCAATGTTGAGATTATTCTCTGACATACGGTTGAGGCTATTACCCTTCCAACTTGATTGATGGATCTCCTTGCTACTAAATAAACTCTTGTAGCTTCCCCCGTCACCGTTTCAAAAGGTATCACCAAATCCACGAAATTAGCTAGGAAGCAGTATGTGAATGCTCTACGAAACCCCAGCTTCACTGCGAGTATGCTGAGAAGTTCAACCCAAGCCATAGAATAGAAGGCTACGCTTAAAACCGCCGCGCATATAGCCAGAGAATAGTATATAAAATAATCTGTTAAGTTAACTCTCCGTATAACCTCCATTATATCAGTGAAACCGACGAAGAAGTACAGGTATAATATAAAGATTGATAAGCCTAGAAGTGTAAAGAGAATGACCTTCCAAGATGAAATACTCTTTTCCCTCTCCACTAAAAATATCCACCTTTGCAGTAGAGGAGAACCATTCTCTTCTCTATTCAACACATGAATTATTTAACTTTGTCGGCGGGAGATACCTATCCGAAAGGCCTGTTCAAGATCTTCATCAAATCGCTTAAGGAAACCAGTGGCTAAAGCCATGGGCGGTTGACATCCTAAAGGAATAATGCTGGGGAACGTGAGGAGATACCAAAATATGTATCTAAAATGATTTATTCAATAAGCACAGTATAATATATCCCGGATGGTGATTGGGTAAGATGGGTGTTCTCGTCACTGGTGGATGCGGCTTCATAGGAAGTAACCTTGTGGAGAGGCTGGTTAAGGAAGGCTATAACGTGACAGTATTCGATAATCTATCAACCGGGAATACAGCGAATATTGAGGGTTTGAATGTTAAATTTTATAATAGAACATATGATCATCTCGGATCTCTAAATCTGGATTTTGACGTAATATTCCATCTTGGAATACCATCGTCATCTCCGATGTATAAGCGGAACCCGCAGCTAGTAGGCTTAGCAATCAACGATGCAATAAAAATCTTCGAATATGCAAAGATGAAAGGATCCAAGGTGGTCTATGCGAGCAGTAGTAGCATATATAACGGGAACAAGCCACCATACAGGGAGGATATGCCTATTCACGTAACGGACTATTACACCGAATGCAGATATGCAATTGAGAGAATCGCGAAGTTATATAATATATTATATGGCGTTAAATCTGTTGGGTTGAGGTTCTTCAGCGTTTATGGACCAAAAGAGACATATAAAGGGCCATACGCAAATATTGTGTCACAGTTTCTTTGGTTAATGCTTAAGGATGAACCGCCCATCATATATGGTGATGGAAGCCAGACGAGAGACTTCATACATGTCGCCGACGTGGTTGAGGCTCTTATGCTCTCAATGAAGAAGGACTTTGAATGTGAAATATTCAATGTTGGAACGGGCGTAGCTCATAGCTTTAATGATGTAGTGGATCTTCTCAATGAAGCCTTAAATAAGAATATAAAGCCAATCTACAAACCTAACCCTATAAAGAACTATGTTTATCATACGTTGGCCGATACATCCAAAGCCGAGAGAGTCCTAGGCTTTAAAGCGAAGATAACTCTGAAGGAAGGAATAGATCAACTGATCCGAGAAGCAAAAGGTAGAGAGGAGCTAAAATAAAACATGCTTGTGACGTGTACTGGGATAATAGTGGTGGATCTAATAGCAGCGGATCTCCCAAAGATATCGGATCCTGGAGAGCTGACATACACTGAAAGAAGCATAGAGGTTCATATAGGCGGCCACGCAGCCAACGTCTCGATTGACCTAATGAAACTAGGTATGAGAAGCGGAGAGGTAAGTATAGTTGGAGCTGTTGGAAGAGATCTCTTTGGAGATTATGTTGAGTCTGTCTTAGCAGAGTATAATGTTGTCAGTCACCTCCAGAGGATTGAGGAGACGGGAACATCCAAAGATTTAATATTGGTTGTTAGGGGAGAGGATAGAAGATATCACGCTGACATCGGCGCCAATAAATATCTCAGTAGAGATCACGTTCTCCAAGTCTTGAATGAGGAGAGGCCATTAATCTTCTATGTTGGAGGAGTCGGCCTCTTGGGGAGACTGGACAGGGATCTACCGGAGATATTAAGGATGGCTAAAGAGAGGGGATGCATCACATTCATTGATCCCGTAGCACCATATAAAAGCGGATGGAACATTATTGTTCCCTCTCTAAGATTCACAGATATATTCCATTGTAACGGTCTGGAAGCAAAAGAGATAACTGGGAAGGTGAACCCGGATGATGCGATTAAAGAAATCTTAGATCTCGGAGTTAAACTTGCAATTATAAGTCTAGGAGAGGAGGGTGTAGTGGCGTCAACAAGAGAAGTGTTGGTTAAGATGCCGGCGTTCGATGTTCCAACTGTTGATCCTACAGGGGCCGGTGATGCATTCTGTGCAGGGATTATACATAATATTATCCGAAAGATGAGGGATAAACTTGACATATTCTCTAGAGAAGCGTTGATTGATACTTTAATGGTTGGAGAGGCTTCTGGAGCTGCATGTGTAACAATGGTCGGAACAACGACAGGGGTTACAGAGAGTAATGTTAGAAGATTAATAGAGGTGCAGGGTCGGAGAGTGCTAGAGAAAACCCATATCGAACAAAACATCTGAGTCAGGAAAGAGGGGGAGGAGGATGGCTATCGTCCAGCCAGCTTATCCATTAAACTCTTATACTTATCTCTACTTATAGGAAAGGATACGGGTTTCTCTTCAAAGCTTGAGAGGATGATTGCGTTAACCATCTCAAGTGATGCGCGTCCTTCCTCTCCTGGAACCCTCGGATCTCTATCTGTAAGGATGGCCTCAGCAAAATCGTTTATTACAGACTGATGATTAAAGGATCCTGCACCCTCCACCTTTACCTCTTTAAGTTCAACCTCTGGTTTAACTCCTTCAGCAATATATTCCTTAACAGACCTCTCCAGTAAGCCCACTTTAAGGGATTCATCCTCATTAAGTATCTTTCCTCTATCACCGTAAATCTCATATCTTATCGCTTTATAGATGTCTACTGTGCTGAGCTGGATTATTCCGTGGGCTCCATTCTCAAAGATTAAAGCTGCACTGGCTATGTCTTCAACTTCAATATTATGGAGGGTCGTGCTGATCCATCCTTGGAGCTTCTTAGGTTTGCCTACAAGCCACTGGAATATATCAATGAAGTGTATCCCTTGGTTTATTAGGACTCCTCCTCCCTCAGTAGCCCATTTTCCCCTCCAAGCGTCGCGATTATAATATTTCTGATCTCTATAGATGCAGATCTCCATACATGCCCGTATTATTGACCCTATCCTTCCCTCCGCTATAAGCCTCTTCATCTCTAGATAGAGGGGATTAAATCTGAACTGGAAGACAACGCCTAACTTTAAGCCTCTCTTTTTAGCCTCCTCTATCATTTGATCCGCCTCTACAACTGAGAGGGCCATGGGCTTCTCAACTAGAACATGCTTCTCATATTCTATTGCCTTCAACGCCATAGGTGCATGGAGAAAATGGGGGGTGCAGATGGTTACGGCGTCAACGTCGCCTCTTTCAAGCATATCCTCATAGTTCCTGTACCATTCAACATTGTATTTTTCAGCGACGGATATTCCTACCTCCTCATTAATGTCGGCTACGGCAACCAGCTCAGCGTTCTCCACATCACTAATGGCTCTGAGATGAGCCTGTCCAATACCCTTCAATCCTATAACGCCGAAATTTACCTTTCCCATAACATCACAACCATGGTGGATTTATTCATATCATAAAGCTGAAGCATCTAATAAAGCTAGAGAGTTAAATTTTAACCTGTCATTTTCTCCGGGTGTTGAGTTTCTATTCACACAGTAGCTATCAAGGTAATTTTAATCTTCTGGGATGGATCCTTTATTCTCTCTATAAGGCTTCTGGAGAGGTCGGCGGCGGCCTTATCTGCTTTGACAGCTATGGTTCTGCCGCAGATGTACATGCTTCTCCTAACAACCATACTGTTAGAGTCTATGAATGAGAGTCTAGGGTCTCCCTTGGCCTTTACAACTTCAGATAAGCCGTCAGCCTCGATGATTATGGTTATCTCAGCATCCTCCATTCGAGCTACCCTCTTAAAGTCTACATGTAGGTCGGCGGCGGCTTTATCTGCTCCTAAAGCGATTATGCAGTCACCCTGCTCAGTTAGAAACTCGTCACGTGTAATCTCGAATGTTGTTCTATGCTCCGCCTTAACAAGTCTATGTCCATGGGCATAGATGACATCGGTAGCTCTCAAATGACCACCACTAAATAATTAGCGATTAACAATTACTTATAGATGGATGTGAGGGGGCTGCGGAGAACGTAACGTCTCAAAAATATGTCTGAAAGATTTGTGGTCTTACACTTCTTTTATGATGATTAAGAGATGTATTATGCTTCTACGAGGGTTTCTGTACTCCTAACGCCGTCAAGCTTGTTCAGTTTGCTTGTAACTTCCCTTATCTCCTTATACCCTTCAAGTTCGATGAAGACTGCAATGTCGAATCTACCATATGTAAAGTAGGCTTTACGGACGCCTTCAATACCCCTTATTGATTTAAGTATGGCTTCAGCTTTTGTCGGTACAACCTTCAATAATATACATGCATTCAACATTCTCTTTCTCCCCCTCAATGTTGAATCTCAACTAGAGTTTCCGTGAAGACGACTCCGCTTAGCCTTCCCATCCTGAGGACTGTTGATGCAAGCTCCTTGTGGCCTTCTGCTTCTAGATCTACCACAACATCATATCTGCCTAGGACTGGAAAGACTCTCTTCACATTTCTTATCTGACTTATTGTTTTAACAACATCATCGAATCTTCCATGTTCTGTTCTAATCAGTACGCATGCCGATACCATAACTAAACAACTCCCCTAACATATTCATCTTCCACCGATATTAATTTATCTTGTCTCTTTTTGTCCCGGAGAGCCGCTTTATGATTGTGGCGGGCTCTCATCTGGGTTTAGACAGCTAATTTATAAATATCTTCTCCTTCTTCATTATAACCCGCCGAAAATAAAAGTAAAGGTTTAAATAAAAATAATCATTTGGTTCTTAAGTAAGATGGTTGGATGGTTAGGGTATGTCTAAGGAGTTCAAGCATATAGTACGTATCGCCGGTGTAGATTTAGATGGAAGCCTCTCAGTAGCCTATGCTCTAAGCCGGATAAAGGGCGTTGGCATTAGGTTAGCCCATGCTATCCTCAACAGGCTGAATATAAGATCTGATGCCCGTTTAGGCTTCCTCGGAGAATCCGATGTTGAGAAGATTGAAAATGCAATCTTAAACATTAAGGATCTTGATGTACCAAGTTGGCTTCTGAATAGAAGGAAGGATATGGAGAGTGGTGAGGATATTCACCTGATCGGTTCTGACCTTGATTTACGTATTAAATCAGATATTGAATTGATGAAGGCGATCAAATCTTGGAAGGGTTATCGTCATGCTTATGGACTTAAGGTTCGTGGGCAGAGGACGAGGACTACCGGTAGAACTGGGAAGACGATCGGTGTTAAAAAGAAGAGGGGAGGTAGACGCTGATGGGTGATCCTAAGAAGCAGAAGAAGAAGTATGAGGGTCCAAGATTTCCGTGGCGTAGCTCCGTCTTACAGGCTGAACTTAAACTCTTAGGTGAGTATGGATTGAGGAATAAGAGGGAGCTTTGGCGGCATAGGACGATGCTGTCAAAGTTTAGGGGGATCGCTAGATCACTGCTTGCGGTTCCATCAGACGAAAGAAAGAAGCTTGAATCCCAATTGTTAGGGAAGCTTAAAAGGCTTGGTATTCTTCATGAAACCGCTGTCTTGGATGATGTTCTAGACTTAACCGTTGAGGATATATTGGAGAGGCGGCTGCAGACGATAGTGTTTCGGAAGGGGCTAGCTAAATCAATCCATCAGGCCCGTCAATTAATAACGCATGGTCATATCGTGGTTGGTGATAGAAAGGTTTTTTCACCGAGCTATCTTGTTCTAAAGGATGAAGAGGACAAGGTTGGATATGCACCTACTAGTCCATTATCGAATCCTGAGCATCCGTTAAGGGTTTTGTTAGAGGTAGAAGCTGAAGGCAAGGAGGGTGAAGGATCTGAGTAAAAAAGATGTGAAGTGGGGCGTAGTTCATATCTACAGTTCATACAATAATACGATAGTGCATATAACTGATCTCTCCGGAGCTGAGACGATAGCGCGGGCTTCTGGAGGAATGTTTGTTAAGGCTGATCGTTTAGAGTCTTCGCCGTATGCTGCTATGAGAGCGGCTGCCTATGCAGCTGCAATAGCCAAGGATAAGGGGATAACGGCGATACATATCAAAGTTAGGGCTCCAGGAGGGTCTGGAGCGAAGACTCCTGGTCCAGGTGCACAGGCAGCTATAAGGGCTCTTGCAAGGGCAGGCTTCAAACAGATAGGCCGTATAGAAGAGGTTACACCTATCCCGCATGATGGAACGAGGAGGAAGGGCGGTCGGAGAGGCAGAAGAGTCTAAGGGTCAGGTGAACGTCGATGAATATCCAGATACTCAAGAAGGATGGAAATTATATCCGCTTCAAGGTTGAGGGTATTAACCCAGCGTTTGCAAATACGCTTCGCAGAGTTATCTTAAGCGAGGTTCCAACGATGGCTATAGATGAGGTTATGATAATCGAAAACTCTTCTGTTCTACATGATGAGATACTTACTCTCAGGCTTGGATTGATACCTTTAAAGACGGATCTTGACGGCTATAACCTCCCGGAGGAATGTGAGTGTAAGAGCGAGTTTGGATGCAACCTCTGCAGGGTTATATTAACTCTTGATGTTGAAGCCAAAGATGAAGTAGTAACAGTATATTCAGGGGATATTGTCTC
>WAQA01000040.1 GCA_015520475.1 Candidatus Bathyarchaeota archaeon
ACTCAAACATTATCCCAAAAGACTTCTCTTTGAAAGTTCCATCCAATACGCCGGTCAGTCTCATCTTTAAGAACTTCTTGTTTACACTCAATTCTAGTAAGAGTCTGGATTTGAGCTTAACTGTTGGTTCCAACGTCACCATGAAGCGCTTCCTACTGAGTCTGGAACCTGAAGCTCCCGTTAGCTTAGCTATTAAAGCGGATGTTTCGCCGCCTCTAGGTGTCCCAGCCCTAGATAATGACATCGGGATTTACGTGGATATGAAGACAGGGGCAACTGTTGCGGTTAGAGCCATCTTGGGGTTATATGTTGATGAAACCGCATTGGAGGAAGAGCTTGGGAGAGATATTGACGTTTCAAGACTGACATGGATGTATTGGGACGGATCAAGGTGGGTTCCAGTAATGAGCCGCATCAATGTCGACGGATATCTAACTGCCAATACGATGCATCTATCAACATGGAGTGTAGTCGAAATGATACCTTTACGAGTAACCGTGCAGCTGGCACCTGAAGAGGTAATCCGTGGAGATACTATAACCATGTTAGCCAGTGTAAAGGATGATGCGGGAAACACGATTGCTGGTGCAACAGTGAAGGCTACTATTGACGATAAAGTCATAAATCTATCAGATTTAGGAGACGGCAATTATAAAGGAACTTTCGAGACTGCTGATCTTAAAGAGGGAAATTACAACGTCATTGTCATAGCTGAGAAAGCTGGATATGAACAGGCTCAGTTGTCGCGGACCCTAACAATAAAGGCGGTAATTCCTCTTCAAATGACGGTTCATTTATCATCTGATACTGTGACTAAAGGAGATTCTGTGAAAGTCTCAGTCATATTAGGAGATATTGAGGGGAACCCGATTGAGGGAGCAAATGTAACGGCGACTATAGATGATGAAATTATAAGATTCTCGGACATAGGAGATGGGAAATATCAAGGAACCATAGACACCTCTAATCTCAGGGAAGGGACATATAATATTGTCATCTCAGCTCAAAAGGCTAGATACAAACCAGCTCAAACCTCACAGAGATTAATAGTCAAGGCAATGATTCCATGGATGCTATATGGAGGAATAATCGGAGTAATAATCACTATCATTGCAGTAGCCTTTTATCTTCTTAAAAGGCGGTTTTAATCTTTATGACCAGAAGGGGCGTGTCCAATAATTGAATTGTGTCTGGCTGGTTATGTTATCTTATGCTTCGGAGGTGGGATTGTAGGGTTTATGACTTGGGGCTTCTCATGGGTGTTCTCGACCTCGTCCTTGAGTCTTTGGATCTTGAGTCTAGGTTTGGTGGGAGGGGTAGGAGGCCTAAGAGGCCTCCGATGCTATACTTGGAGGCTCTCGTCTTAAAGGAGGTGTTTAAGGTCAGCCTTAGGTATGCTGAGAACATATCTATAATGATTCTTGGTGAGAGGATTCCAAAGTCTACCTTGAGTTACTGGGAGGTGAACCATAACCGCCTTGTAAAGGATGTTCTTGAGGCCCTACTCGGCATTCTACGCCTCGTAAGCTATGACTACACGGTTCTAGACTCGACTAAGTTCACGGATTGGAGGAAGGAGACGTATGAGGCCTTCACCTGCATGAGGGTTAGGCTCGGCGAGGCAATATTCCCAATCCACACCGACATTACTACATCCGAGGTCGAATTCACCAAGGGCCTCCCGCCAGGCTCAGGGTTCGCCTTCGCTGATGGAGCATTCGACGCAAAACCCGTCTTGAACCATCTAGCCCATAAAGGTTACATCCCCATGGTTAAGCCTGGTAAGATGAGTCCAGGCGGATATGGAGCAATGATAAGGGATGGGATCTTCAACGAGTCCCTCTACAGACTGAGATATGTTGTGGAAGGCGTATTAGGAGCCTTAACAGTGGAGTTCGGAGACAGGTTGAAGACTAAGAGGAGAGAATCAACCGAAACGAGGATCCTCCTAAGGATAACAGTCTACAGCCCAAAGATACTCGTCAGATGGCTCCACCAATAAATTATTGGACACGCCCATAGGAAGATAAAATTTTTAATTTTACATGTATCTAATCGAGCTCATTTAGTGGAACGCTCTTTTTAAAAACGTAGTAATAGCCATCTTTACTTTGATAGCCAAAAATTTCTATTTTGTCGTTAATGACTTCATAATAAACGTCTTCAGCGTTCTCTTTGAATCTGCGCACATATTCGAGAACCTTAGGCTTAATCTCCACATGTTTAAGAGATTTTATTGAAGCCTCAAGATGATAACCTTCACTAACGAGTTTTTCTTCTTTTCCCTTGAGAAACTCTTCTAAAATTCCGAATCACTGCTTC
>WAQA01000041.1 GCA_015520475.1 Candidatus Bathyarchaeota archaeon
CCTTCAAGGATCTGTCTTGTAATGTCTAGTGGAACCCTCACGTCTCTGCTGATATCCCTTATATCCGCCGGATTCTCCCGGGTTAGTTTCAATGCCGATAGAAAAACCTTTCTCTCGATGATCCGGGATATGCCCTGCGGCAACCTTCCTTATTCTCCAATGTTAGAATATGGGAGGTTCCTGGCTAGATCTTATGATGAATCTAAAAAATGATGGTGAATTTTAAGTTTATTCGCGTATATGGCCGCGTCCAAGAATGAAGTATTTAGTTGTTGTTAGATGCTGTATACTCATTGGTCCACGTGCATGCAGCTTCTGCGTGCTGATTCCTATCTCAGCCCCTAAACCATACTGGTTTCCATCGGTGAATCGTGTGGAGGCGTTCCAGTACACTGCTGCAGCGTCAACCTCCTTTATGAATTTGAGGGCCTTATTAAAGTCTGAGGTGAGTATAGCCTCTGAATGTTTGGTGCCGTAAGTGTTTATGTGAGTTATCGCCTCATCTATTCCATCAACGACTTTTACGCCGATTATAAGATCTAAATATTCCGTGTACCAGTCTTCTTCTGTGGCTGCTTTGACGTCGGGCACTATACTCCTCGTCTTATCGCATCCTCTGACCTCTACTCCTCTACTCCTCAGGGATGAGATAACTCTTGGGAGGAACTTCTCAGCTATTTTCCTGTGGACTAGAAGCTTCTCCGCTGCGTTGCATGTTCCAGGCCTCTGACACTTCGCATTTATAATTATGTTTATGGCCATATCAAGATCTGCATCTTCCTCTACATAGATATGGCAGTTTCCAACACCGGTCTCTATAACTGGGACCTTAGCGTTTTCAATCACCGCCCTAATCAAGCCTGCTCCGCCGCGTGGTATGAGAACATCTATGTAATCTCTCATACTCATCAGTTCTATGGCAGCCTTCCTATCTGTTGTCTTGACTATCTGTATCGCTCCATCCGGTATCCCGGCTTCTACGGCTGCCTCACTTAATACCTCCGCGATCACAACATTCGAGTTTATAGCGTCTGAACCTCCCCTCAGAATCACAGCATTCCCGGACTTTAAGCAGATTCCTGAAGCGTCGGATGTAACGTCCGGTCTCGACTCATATATTATGGCTACTACCCCCAATGGAACCCTCAGCTGACCAATTATTAACCCGTTAGGTCTAACCCATGTCTTAACAATCTCACCTATGGGGTCAGGTAGATCTGCAACTTCAATCAGGCATTGAGCCATCTTATCTATCCTATTCCTGTTTAGGATGAGTCTGTCTATGAGGGCTTCTTTAACCCCTCTCGCCCTGGCATTCTCAACATCCTTACTGTTGGCTTCTAGGATTGCATCTGCATTCTCCTTCAGGGCTTCAGCCATCCTGTAGAGGGCGTTATTCCTAGTCTCCGTTGGGAGCTTCGCAAGTTCAACAGAGGCTGCCTTAGCCTTCTTACAGATTTCAAGTATCTCACTCATCAGATTCACTTCCCTCAAGAATATACATACGTTTATGAGTAACAATCTCTTTTTGTCTGATGTAACCTAAAACCTTTCCTATCTGATCCGTCCTCAAACCCTTTATCAAGTTTATCTCTTCACTTGTATAATTCGCTATTCCCCTAGCAAACTCTTTTCCGTCTGGATCTATCAGGCTTACCACATCACCTATCTTGAACTGTCCTGAAACCCCTGTTATTCCAACAGCTAAGAGGCTGGCTCCATTCATTATAGCCCTCTTAGCACCCTCATTTATGTATATCTGGCCTTTGATTGTGGCTCCATACGCTATCCACCTCTTTGCTCCAGGAAGCCTCCTTATAGGCTTGAAGTATGTGCCGACACGCCTATCACTCAAGATGTCAACTATAACGTTCTCTCTCCTGCTGCTGGCGATTACCAATGGAATTCCACTTCTAGTTGCAATCTCTGCTGCTTCAAGTTTTGTCTTCATCCCTCCCCTCCCAAACTTACTCTTCCCCTCAGCAAGCCTTTTAAGTTCAGGTGTAACCTTCTCAACAACCGGTATCAACCTAGCATCTGAATCCTTAGGATCCGCGGTGTATAATCCTCCTATATGGGAGAGTATCACCACCAAGTCCGCCTGGACAGCATTCGCAATCAACACGGATAATATATCGTTATCGCTGAAGTTTACCCTGTAACCCTTCGTTACAGGGATAATCTCATCTATCGCCGTCACGTCATTCTCATTTATTATTGGGAGAACATTCAGCTGGAGAAGCCTATCCAGAACATTGCATATGTGGATGTAGGAGGCCCTATTCGATAAGTCCTCCTTGGTTAATAGGACCTGTGCAACCTTGATTCCATACTCCCTGAAGAGTTCCCTGTAGTGGGACATGAGGATGCTCTGGCCGGTGGCAGCGCACGCCTGCTTAAACACTATATCATTTGGGTTCGCGTTGACTCCTAACTCAGCCATTCCAGATGCTATCGCACCTGAAGTCACAAGAATAATCTTATTCCCCATCTTAATTGCATTGGCGATCTCCCTAACTATCCTCTTCATCGCCTCCAGATCCAGGCTTCCATCATCCTTGGTTAGGCTTCCAGTTCCAACCTTAACAACGACCAGTTTACCCTTCATTCCAGTCTACACCTTCAATTGGAACTGCTAGATTAACCATTCAATCTCCTCAACAGGTCTCCTCCGCCTCTCCATCTTAAAGTATTCGGAGCTATAAACCCATTTAGGCTCCTCAATCTCATCGTTCAAGTCCAACCCATCTATCTTTAGGATTCTTGTTAACGCCTTCAACACTTCCCTGGCAGCCGCCTTGTCAGGGTATGTTCCCGGAGTCTCAGCCAACAGACAGAAACCCCTCATATTACGTAATCTACATAGTCCTATCAGTAGGCCTGCCACCCCGAATATCCGTCCATTCAAGACTTCAGCCCCTAAACCCCTAGCCTTCTCAGCCATCACAGGATCCGAAGCAGCATAATACAGTCTCGGTTCACGTACCTTCCTTCCAGGCCTGTAACCTCCAAGCGTTATAACATACTTGCATCCGTAGCTCTCCGCTATCGATAGGATGTTCCAGCATAGCTCATACTGTCCCTTACTCGTCAACGCCTGCGTACTTCCATAGAGGAGTATTAAGTCGTCACCTCCACTCTCACTCTTATAGTAATATAGCTCGCTAACCGGAGATCTGAAGTCTCCATCCTCAGCTATTATAATCATGTCTTGAAAGGCGGATGAATATATTTTACCGAAGGGTTTAGCATTAAGCTTCCTTATCAAGTATAGGGTTGCCAGGTTCGCGACGAGCCCTATCCCAGGTAAACCCTCAATCAGGACGGGATTACGTAGACGGGGATTCTCAGTCAACGCAATCATACACGTCATAAACTTAATCCTCATTAACTAGTTTAAGTGAATCTTATAATAAGCTTGGCGGGGTAAAAATGTTCAGTTTTGAGATATGCGAGAGGGACATGCTTGCAAGGATCGGGAAGATCAAGACTAAGAGTGGAGTGGTTGAGACACCCGTCTTCCTCCCAGTCATAAACCCGATTAAACAGCCTGTAAAGGC
>WAQA01000042.1 GCA_015520475.1 Candidatus Bathyarchaeota archaeon
GCCTCTAAGTGAGATCGCATAGGGCTCCCTAATTTCACCGCTGTAATCAGCTATCTTAATATTATCTATGAACTCTTCTTTCGAGATGTATGGTGCTATGGCATCATAGATTACGCGTATGTCTATGTCTGTTGATGGGAGGATGAAGACGCCGTTCCCATGTGATGCGAAGTTACATCTTATAGTGTTCAGGAAGGTTTGGAATCCTTCTATCGGAACGTTTTCGGATACCTCTAACAGATTATAGCTTCCCTTTGGAAGGCCGCCGCCTAAAGCCTCATCCAAGAGCTTAATTCCGGTTGAGTAATGTGTGGTTGAGTCGTTTACAGGCTTAAACTTCCTCTTCTTTTCTGGCGTTTTGGATGTGAAGGGCTCAAAACATTTAAATCTTCCACTTTCAAGTGTGAAGACGTACTTATGTAGATATATTCTGGTTCCTCTGAGCTTCTGAATCTCCAGATCCCTTATTCTCCTTCCATCAAACTCTCCCATCTTAAGGATGATTACTCCGTCAACTATATAATCAAGCGTTGTTTCCTCTGGTTCTTCGCTGATGAAGATTGCCCTTGCCTTTGAAGCGTCTATTAGGGCGAGTATTGTTTTTTCAGTCTTCAACCTCTCAGGTTTACTCATCTCTTTTGCGATTCCATCCCATGTATCAAAGATTAGGAATGGTTCTTCTAGGTCTTCTATAGCCATCATTGTTCTTTCTATGAGGTAGGCTGCATCTCCCAGTCTTATATCCTCAACCTTAGCTTCTTCTGGGCTGTAGCTCATCGAGAGGATATGTTCAGGCTTGACAATCTCTTCTAACCAAGGGAATTGAGTATACAACTTTTCCGGGGAGACGCGTGAGGAGAAGTACACTCCATTCCCGCCGGAACCGAAGATTCTTAAGAGCTCCAGTGCTAGGGTTGTCTTTCCAGTTCCGGCTGCGCCTTTAATCAGGAGAACTCTTTTGGGCTGCTGAAGAAACTCTATTATGCAGGTTGGGATGTTCCCGGTTACATTTAACTCTTTATTGGGAGAATAACTCTCTGTCATCAAAACATCCCCAGACCAGTATCATCCTAAAATATATCTTGAAATCATTTATTAATGCTCTCCTTTAACTCTCTCGCTGATACTCTATCTGTTAGATGTGTGAGGGTTGATGATGCTTCTCTTGGAGGGGTCTAGCATGAAAAGGCGATGTCTATGGAGATGATTGTTCTCTTATATATTGTTGGTCTGCACTCTCCTGCCTGTTAAGAGGATTTTGTGGTGTTGGATGTAATGTTGATTTCTTCCTCTTTCTTTCTACAGATTCTTTTGTTTATCTGTCTCTTTAAGCTATGAATCTTGAATGGGGAGCGTCTGTTTGCCAAAAATATATTAGGAACTTATTATACAACAGTTAGTGTAAAAAATGGTGATGAAAATGACTAAGCTCGAGACTGGCTTGGTTGTCGCTCTAATAATTCTGGTGTTGATATTCGGCGCTGCATTCGTTTCATTGTCGATGCGTATCAGCGAGTTAAGCGCTTCTCTCACCAATATCTCCGGGAAGATAGATACGTTGTCATCTGAGGTGAAGGGAATACCGGAGGCTATTAAGGGAATAACTCATCCGACTAAACCTACGAAATTGGCTGAGTTCGTTATTGCTGGAGGCTGGCCGATGCCGCCTGGCTATCATGGTAACCCCTTCGGGCCTGGCGGTGTTGGGAGCTGCTACCGGTTCATACATGAGCCGCTCTATTACTACATCCCAGGAAACGCTTCCTTCCTACCCGCCCTCGCCGTTTCAGTTGAGGATAAAGGTAAGGTGCTTGTGGTTCACCTTAGAAAGAACGTTACGTGGCATGATGGTAAACCATTCACCAGTAAAGATGTAAAGACTACATGGGCCTTGGTGGGGGCTCTATGGAGCAATAAGGCTTGGCGCTACATAGATAAGATAGAGACGCCTGATGACTACACTGTTAATTTCTATCTGACAAGAACTGTTTCTCCACTATTGAAGATCACAATATTGACACAGCCAATAGTAGCTGCTGATCACCTCTTCGGTAAGTGGACTGATAAAGCCCTAAACGTTGTCTCTCTCATGAAGCAGATATGGGATCTCCAGGCTGCAGGCAAGGAGGTACCTAAAGACTTAATGGATAAGTATAATAATCTCAAGACTCCACTGCTTAAAGAGGTTCAGGCATTCAAACCTGGGAAACCAACGGGTACCGGCGCCTTCATGCTTGACAAGGTAACGACCTCAGTGCTTGTACTTAAGAAGTTCGATAATCATTGGGCTACCAACAAAATAATGGTTGGCACCGTAAGGATACTGAGATGGACATCAAACGAGGTTGTCTGGGCTTACCATATGGCTAGGAAGATAGATGCATCACATGCTGCTGCAACTCCAGACGTTGTCAAGCAGTTGCTGAACGATCCAAATCTGCATTTCATGTTGACATCGGATCTCAGCCAGTTTGCTATAGCCTTTAATACAAGGGTTGCTCCATTCAATGATATTAACTTCAGAAAGGCTATAGCCTACGCTATTGATAGGAAGAAGATGCGGGAGGTAGGTAACTACTACGCTATGGATGAAGTGTATGCGCATGGCGTATTACCATCAATGCAAAGTCAATGGTTACCAAACGATGTATTGGCGAAGCTTACGAAGTATGAATATAATCCTTCAAAGGCTGAAGCTATACTAAAGGCGGCTGGATATAAGAAGGGAAGCGACGGCTACTGGAGAACTCCTGATGGTAAGACCATAAATATAGAAGTTACCTGCCCTGCCGGTTACTCAGACTGGGTGCTGGCGCTGGATGAACTGGTTAGGCAACTTAACTCCTTCGGCATCAAGGCTGAGAGTAGACCCATACCGAACCCTGTCTTCTGGAGTAGGGCGCACGCCGGTAAGCTAGGTATGCATCTAAACTGGTTCTGCAGCTGGGCTGGAACCGGCGATCCATACACAGGCTACTATGATCTATACTATGGAGATAGATCAAAAGATACTGGTGTCCCAGCGAATAAGACGTTTGATACTCCATGGGGTAAGGCTGTCCCCTCACAACTAGTAGATCAGCTACTGATCGAGAAGGATCCGGCGAAGAGGAAGGAGATAGTTTGGAAGCTTGCATATATAACGAATGAGTATCTATGGGAGATTCCTTGGGCTGAGAAGAGGATACAGATATACTATCTTGACGGGGTTAGGGTGACTGGTTGGCCGTTACCTACAGATCCCGTATGGACGCTCTGTCCTGGAGGTATTGAGAGAGCCTATTACGTGATGATCATCAGCGGAATGCTTAAACCAGCAGCAAGTAGCTAAAGAATATGGGGTAAAGGATGATCGCGCAGCGAATCACTAAAAGAATCCTACTTTCTTTTTTTACCCTTCTATTCTCGGCGTCAATCACATTCTTTCTAGTTAATAATATTCCTGGAAATGTTATTGATGTGTTAGCAGCGCAGATAATGGAGAGTTACGGTGTCTCCTATGATGAGGCGAAACAGATGGCTTACACCTACTATTTCGGTTATGAATCTAATAAGTCATTGCTGGAGCGGTACATCGACTATATAACGAATATCTTTAGGGGTAATCTTGGGACTTCTATCATGTATAGGGTTCCAGTAAATAGTATTGTGGTGCATGCTCTTCCCTGGACCCTCTTTGTTCTTTCGCTTTCGCTCCTCACAGGGTTTGCTATAGGCACCCTGCTAGGTTTATTGATGGCTTGGAGAAGGAAGACTTTTCTTGATCCTCTCGTTACGGCCTACGCGTCCTTTACGGATGCTACTCCTGACTTCGTTACGGCGATGCTTCTCTTCATGTTCTTGGCGGCGAGGCTAGGTTGGTTCCCTCTCAAGGGAGCCTATGACGAAAGCCTCACACCAGGTTTCTATCCAGCTTTCATCATAAGTGTTCTATATCATGCAGCGCTTCCGATCCTATCGTATGTTATAGAGCATATAGGCTTCTGGGCTCTTATAGTGAAGGGAAGCGCTGCAAGCGTGCTTGAGGAGGACTTTGTGAAGGCTGCTGAGGCTAGAGGCCTCCATGAAAGGAGAATACTCACAGCTTATGTTGGGAGGGTAGCGTTGATACCTGTAATCGCTATGCTTGCTATACAGTTAGGTTATATGCTGGGTGGCTCCACAATAGTTGAAACAGTATTCACCTATCCTGGGATAGGATACTTCTTTAGTCAAGCCAGTAGCACATTAGATTTCGGTTTAATGCAAGGTCTCTTCTTCATAATTATACTTGGCATAATCCTTGCAAACTTAGCGGTGGATATAATCTATCCTCTAATTGACCCTAGAGCTAGAAGGGAGAGTGCAAGGTGAATTGGGCCACGAAGGGGTTCTCGTTAACCTATACTACTCATTCTTCAGGCCTATCATCAAGTATAGACGGGCGGCTATTGGATTCGTAATACTCTCCGGATTCGTGTTAATGGCTACTGTAGGACCTGAAGTAGTCCCCCTAAACCTCAAGACCGACTTCAGTCAACGTTACAAGCCTCCATCATTTCAGCATCCTCTTGGAACAGATTATGGTGGTAGAGACATATTCCAGCAGATAGTTCATGGTTCACGTGATGTGTTGACTATAGCTGCGTTGGCGGCGATGTACGCGATAACCATCGCGGTGACTATAGGCATACTCAGCGGCCTCTTAGGAGGCATAGTCGACGCCATCTTAACTGGCCTAACGGACATATTCCTCACAATACCTAGCTTCCCAGTTATGATGGCTATAGCTGCTGTATTCGAGGTTAGAGATCCCTTCTCATTCGCGGCGATCCTGGCTATATGGATGTGGGCTGGTCTGGCTCGTTCAATAAGGGCTGAGGTTCTCTCCCTAAAACAGAAGGAGTTTATAGAGGCTGCTAGGATTCTAGGTCTCGGAACATCCCATATAGTCTTCAGGGAGATCCTGCCGAATATAATGCCATACATAGTGATAAACTTCATCACCATGATAAGATCCGCTATAACAGCAAGTGTCGGAATAATGTTCCTGGGGATAGTTCCATTCAAGATTACGCATTGGGGTGTAATGCTTTATATGGCGATGTTCCAGTATGGCGCCGTCTATGTTCCAGAGGGCATATACTACGCGTTAGCCCCGCTCTTCTGCATAGTTCTACTGGAGTATGGCGCCATCAGCCTTGCGCATGGACTTGATGAAATATTCAATCCGCGGCTTAAAACATACGAGTGAGGTATCTGATTGAATCATATCCTTCGAATCAAAAATTTAATCGTTGAGTACGCGGTTAGGGAAGGCTCATTAAGGGTTGTAAATAATGTTTCACTTGATGTCCCAGAGGGTAAAATAACAGCTTTAGTTGGAGAATCAGGATGCGGCAAATCAAGCTTACTTGACGGTATCCTGAGAACGCTTCCGCCTAATGGCTACATCAGAAGTAATGGGGTCTGGTTCAAAGATATCAACCTAGCTAGGCTAAGCAATGAGGAGCTGAGGAGAATTAGATGGGAGAGGATAGCCGTCGTTTTCCAAGCAGCCCAGAACTCGTTGAATCCTGTTCTCAAGATAGGCGATCATGTACTTGAGACTTATCATGCGCATAGGAAAGGAGAGTCTAAGGATGAGATTCTTGCTAAAGCCAGAGAATTATTGGAGATGGTTAACCTTGATCCTAAGCAGGTTCTAAATTCATATCCGTATGAGCTGAGCGGCGGCATGAAGCAGAGGGTCATAATAGCCCTCAGCCTCATACTGGACCCAGAACTGCTCATATTGGATGAGCCCACATCAGCCCTTGACACTTATACCCAATCAACCATAATAGACATGTTGAAGAAGATACATAGGGAGAAGGGATTGACGATGTTCTTGGTAACTCATGATCTGCCCGTTGTAGCTGAGATGGCTGATTATGTCGCTGTAATGTACGCCGGTAAGATCATGGAGGTGGCTGATGTGGAAACAATCTTCTATAAGGCTAAATATCCATATACCAACCTTCTGATAAAGGCTATACCATCCCTAATAGGAGATCCATCAGACAGAAAACCGATACCTGGCAGTCCGCCGAGTCTGCTCAATCCCCCTTCAGGATGCGTCTTCCATCCTAGATGTCCCTTTAGAAGACCTATATGTGATAAGAAGGCTCCTCCATTCTTCCATGTCGATAAGAGTCTAGTAGCATGTTGGCTCTATGGTGATACTAAATGAACGGTGAAGAAATCGTTGAGCTAAAGAATGTTACCAAATACTTCGAGAAGGGCTTCATAAAGAAAGTGAGGAATTACGCAGTTATCGATGTTTCACTGAAGATACGTAAAGGGGAGATAATCACTCTGATAGGTGAGAGCAGCTGCGGAAAGACGACTCTAGGTAGGATAGTTGCAGGTTTAATCAGACCGTCAAAGGGAAAAGTTTTATGGTTCGGAAAGGATCTGTGGCGGATGAGTAAGAGAGAATTTAACCGGTATAGGCCGTTGATACAGGTGGTGCATCAGGATCCATATGCGTCCCTCAACCCTACAAGAACAATCTATCAGATTCTCTCCCCAATAATCAAAAAATACTATAAGCCTAAAAGTAAGTCTGATCTCCTTAGGGAAGTGAAGAATCTATTAGGATATGTTGGCTTAACTCCTCCAGATTACTTCCTAAACAAGTATCCCCATCACCTTTCAGGCGGTATGAAGCAGAGGCTTGCATTCGCGAGATCACTTATTCCTAAACCTAAGCTCATAGTAGCCGATGAACCTGTAAGTATGATCGACATGTCCCTTAGACTCTCTGTTCTAGGATTGATGAAGAAACTTAATGAGGATCTCGGGATAGCCTTCATTTATATCTCGCATGATATAGCCACAGCAAGGTTCTTTGCTGACAAGGCCACGTTGGCGCTGATGTATCTAGGTAGAATTCTAGAGATAGGATCTATGGACGAAGTTATAAGAACACCTATGCATCCTTATCTCAGAGCGATACTGTCCGCTTCACCTATACCAGACCCAAGAATAGCGAAGCGTAGGAGAAAGATAGAATTGAAGAGTCTGGAGGTTCCAAGAGAGGTTGTGCAGTTGAAGGGTTGCCCCTTCAGCCCTAGATGTCCATACTCTGAAGATGTATGCTTTGAGAATACGCCTAGCCTTAAGAGATGTAGTGGGCATGAAGTGGCATGTCACCTCGTTGATAAACTGCCTGAATGGGTTCCGCCTTGGCAAGTGATGGTCTGATGGATCCAAGATTGGCTCGGTACACCCTAGTTTCAGGCTTCTTTGTCTTCATATTGTCAATTGGCGTTCTACCCTTCCTAAGTCCAGATAAGCCTGAATATGTCCCAGATATTCTAGCCATAATAGTAAGTGCTATCTTCATAGCTCTTGTGATATTTGATGTTCGTAGAGAAGCTAAGAAAGAGCTGATGTTCGAAGGATCGAAAAGACAGATTACACTGTTAGGTGAAGCTTGTAACGTCGATGTGTTGTAGGCTTATAGTGTAGTGGTCGCTGCTTCTAAAACTTGAATCGGTTAATGATCTCCTAAAAGGTTAGGGCGGTTATGGTTGCTGCCTTTGATGGGGATCAGCATATGCCAATCTAGCCTCCGCTGCATTATTCTCCAGCGACTTGATGGGGGTTGAGTATGCGAAGTGTCTGTTAGGAAAGAAACTCAATCTTATCTGCGGAGAAGGAGATCATAAAATAACTTTTAGATCTGGATTGTCTAGGAATACTGTGGAGCCTCTTCCTTCATAATGTATGCTTATCGATCTTATCGTAACTCCTGCTTTACGAGCTTTCGAGAGTAGACTATATATTTCTGGATCCCCCTCATAGTATGGTTTGAAAAATTTAACTTTTGGGATGGCTGCTATGAATATTATCGCTCCCGATCCACCATGTGTCGAGTGGTCTATAAGCTCTTTTATATGTCTCCTTCCCCTTATAGATGGACAGTCCGGATACATTGCGTATTCCTTCCTTCTCAAAACTGCGCTTTTAACCTCTACATACAGATCTTTCCCGTTTCGTTGCAGTAGATAGTCAAGTACCGAGTTTCCCATTCTCACGTTTCTTTTGGATATCCTGTATCCTTTTAGCCATGGAATGTACTCCTTCTCTATTGCTGCTTCAAGAGTCTTCATCTGCATCATAGTGTCGATTATCGCTCCTGAACCGCTCTCTTCTATAGCGAAGAGCCTATATTCTGTCTTCTTCGGCTCGTTGAACCTTATACAGAACCCTTTACGGTTATGCCCTATATATCCTCTCAGTCTTCCCGTATTATTAATATATGCATAGCATATTCTATCTTCTACTCTAATTCTGACGAGAAACCTATTTATCCTATCCAGTACCCTGCATTCTAAGACGTTATTCACTCTGAATATCTGTCTCATTGATCCTCATTTCTGTTCATGGAGGCTATGAAGATTACGGTTGAATATAAAATATCGAAAAGCTTAAGTTATGGGGTCTTTAAGGGTCTCTGTAAAGATTCTTAATTGTCTGAGAGCGGTGGAGTTGCGGGTTAATATCGTCTCTTTGACTTGCTGTGCCGGTTGCATCTCATCCTTTTTGAATGCTGGTGATGCTCTCCTTGAAATACTCTCCGGCGACTTTGAAATTGTATATTCACCTACATTTATGGATCTGAGGGAGATACCGAACGTTGACTTGGCCATAGTTGAGGGTGGAGTTAGAACTGAGGAGGATGAAGAATTGATTAGGGAGGTGCGAGCTAAATCCAGTATACTTGTGGCTCTAGGTATCTGTGCAACTCATGGTGGAATAACCAGCTTGGGAGATAAACTATCCCTTAAGAAGATTCTTGAGAGGGAGTTCTCTCTTCTTGACTCAACCAGGCTGCCGGAACTTAAGGATCTAATGTATCCGATATGTAACTTTGTAGATGTTGACTTTTATGTTCCAGGGTGTCCCCCTATGCCGCTTCTGATAGTTCACACTCTGAAGAGCATATTAAATCTGAAGAGGCCTATACGTTATAAGAGTATTGTCTGCACTGAATGTAATAGAAGGATAATCCCAGCAAAGATTAGCCGTTTATATGGAATATACGAGAAGGAGTCGGATCCGGATATCTGTCTCGTCAGCCAAGGCTTCGTATGTTTAGGTTCGCTTACCCGTGACGGCTGTGGAGCTCCATGTCCAAGAGCCGGCTTTACCTGTTTCGGCTGCCGTGGACCTGCAGATCCATTCTTGTATAGATCTCGTGATATATATGCTCTTCTAGTTAAGGTTATATCAAAGAGGACAGGTATTGGGGAGGAAGATGTTAAGAGGGAACTCTATCGTAACCCATTCATCTTCCACACCTTTATCTTCTCAAAATTTGAGAGGTTTAAGGCGAGGGATAGGATCATTTGAGTCGTGGAAGAGAGGTAAACATATCGCCTACTACAAGGATTGAGGGTCACGGTAGAGTTACTATACTGCTTGATGATTTCGGGAACGTTTCAGACGCTTACTTCTACGCTACTGAAATCAGAGGGTTCGAGTTCTTTTTAAGGGGGATGGAGGCTGATAGGCTTCCATTCATAATCTCTAGGATATGTGGTGTATGTTCAACAGCCCATGTGATGGCGTCTGTTAAAGCGATAGAGAATATATATCATGTCTCTATAACTGAGACTGCGAGGAAACTTCGTGAACTCTTACTTATGGGACAGATAATCAATAATCATTCTCTAGTCTTCTTCTTTTTAACTTTACCTGACTTCTGGTTTTCGGTGGATGAGGATCCCTCAAAGAGGAATATCTTCCAGATAATGAAGGAGAAGCCGGAGATAGGGAGAAAAGCTATAGCTCTCAGGAGCTTCGGCGCTCATATCCTGAGGATGCTGGGGAAACGTGAGGTTCATGTAGTGTCAGTTATACCTGGAGGCCTGATAGGTCCTTTGAAGGAGGTTGAGCGGAGAAGATTGCTTGAGGAGGCTCAGAAGGCTCTTGAAATCACTAAGGAGGCCCTCACACTTGGAAAGGATCTCTTTGATAGGAACTGGGATGACTTCAGGAAGGCTGGAGACTATAGAACCCATTACATGGCTCTAACCAGAGATGATGCTATAGAATTCTATGATGGGCAAGTCCATGTTATAAAACCTGATGGAGGCAGCCTTCTCGAATTTAATGCGGACGATTATATGATGAATATTGAGGAGAAGATTTATGGGTGGACCTACGCTAAATTTGCTTATCTGAAGATTCTAGGATGGCCTAAGGGAATAGTTCAGGTTGGACCTACCGCTCGGATGAATGTCAACTCGAGGGCTGGAACTGAGATTGCAGATCAAGAACTTAAAGAGTTTAAGAGGAGGTATGGAAGTCCAGCATATGCAACTTTACTCTTCGATTATACCCGCCTAATAGACTTGGTGTATGCCTGTGAAAGGGCTAAAAACCTCTTAGAGGAGAAGAGTATAACTCGGCATGATACAAGAGTGAAGGTTAAGCCTAGAGGTGGTAGAGGGGTGGGTGTGGTTGAAGCTCCAAGAGGGACTCTTGCCCATGAATACGTGTTGACTAGGGATGGACGTTTAAGGAGTATGAAGCTTATAATTCCGACACAAGTGAATAACGCTGCTATAAACATGAACGTTAAGGATGCAGCGATGGAATTCATACGTTACGGAGAGGTTAAACCTGGATTACTAAATAGGATAGAGATGATTATACGTGCATATGATCCATGCATAAAATGTGCCACTAGATCATATGGAAGTAACTTAACAGTTGAGATAAGGAATCTAAAGGGTGAGCTACTCAGAACCTTATAGGGTTCTGGAGAGGAAGATTATGGCTTAAGTCATGGGATGGGCTGCTGTGAGCCAGCCTGAATATGTTGTGGAGTAACCTATTATTGTATGTTCTGTTGACGGGTATTTTTGCTATCCGTTTCTCCCTTATCCTCCAGGTGCTCCATGGAATGGAGTATTCTTCCAGAGCATATCAAACCATTCCTCGTCGGTGATAGTTTCTCCTTGAATGATTATCTCCACTATCTCCTTTAGAAGTCTATGATGTCTCCTTTCATCTGATAATATAGCATCTAACAGTAGCCTAACCTTCTCGTCTTTTATCCTCGGTAAAGCCTCATTAATCCTCCGTATGATATCCGCTTCTAAGAGTATATGTTTCTCCATTAATCTCTTCTGTTTACTGAGTTGTTCTTGGGTGATCGCTTTTGGAGCGCCTGTTAAAATGTTTATGGCAGCCTCGTACATCCATGCATGCTTCATAGAGTCTAATGTTATTCCCTTTAAGGTTCCCTTAACAGCTGGATTCTCAATTTCAGCTAGGGCCTTATCGAGTGATGCTATAATCTCCCTTTCAGTCCTAATCTGTTCTCTGAGAAAATCAACTAATTCATCTTCAGATATCAAAATTTCTCCCTCAACATCATGACGATATAGAATTATGTTTCTTTTGAATGATAAGTCTTCTGTCCTTAAGGTGGAGCTCCGATATGAGGAGCGTTTATGCGGGATCTCTGGGTTCCCGAGAAAACATTTAAGCAAGTAGGATGGCATATTGAAGTATGGGTTTCGGATCAGCCATGGTTAGATCCTCCGTAGTGTATGCTTCAGACGATGTTAAGATAGGGCTTGAAGTTCATACTCAATTAACAAGTTTAAAGACTAAGCTCTTCTGTAGGTGCCCCTCTGATTATCGTGGGAAGGAGCCTAACACGTTGGTCTGTCCAACATGTTTAGGTATGCCTGGTTCTCTTCCAGTCTTAAATGGGAAGGCTGTTGAGTATGCTGTGATGGCTGCTATAGCATTGAAGAGTAGAATATCGAAGAGGATGGTGTTCTTCAGGAAGAACTACTTCTATCCTGACATGCCTAAGAACTTTCAGATATCCCAATATGATAAAGCTGGAGGTGAACCATTAGCGAGAGGCGGATATGTAGACATTGAATCTCCAGGAGGATCAAAGAGAGTTAGGATACGTAGAATACACTTGGAGGAGGATCCTGGAAGGCTGGTACATATTGGATCTATAGATGAATCCCCATACACCCTGATAGACTATAATCGTTCCGGGATAGCTCTTCTGGAGACGGTTACAGAGCCTGATCTCTCCTCTCCTAGGGAGGCAAGGCTGTTCCTTCAGAAGCTGAGATCAATCTTTGAGCATCTTGGAATCTTTGATGGTAGCTTGGAGGGTGCGATGCGCTGTGACGCTAACATATCCTTGGCCGGCGGCGTCCGGGTTGAGGTGAAGAATATATCCTCCTTTAAGGAGGTTGAGCGGGCGTTAAACTTTGAGATAATGAGGCAGAGAAACCTGTTGGATCAGGGTATAAGGGTTGAGAGGGAGACTAGACACTGGGATGAGAGCCGCCGTATCACGATATCTCTGCGCAGCAAGGAAGAGGAGCAGGATTACAGGTACTTTCCTGAACCGGATCTTGTTCCGGTAATCATAGGTGAAGACTTTATCGAAGAGGTTAAGAGCAGGATGCCTGAGCTGCCGGATGATAGGATTAAAAGATTTATTGAATCGTATGGTCTCCCAAAATATGATGCTGAAGTTCTTGTCAGCTCTAAGGATCTAGCCGATTTCTTCGAGGAATGCGTGAAATTATATGATAAACCTAAAGTTATAAGTAATTGGTTGATGAGTGATCTTTTGAGGCATCTGTACGAGAATGACCTGGAACTTTCAGAGTCGAAGATAACTCCTAGGAAACTTGTTGATATGATTCTCTTGATCGATAGGGGTGTTATAAGCGGGAAGATCGCTAAGAAGATTCTTCCTGAAATAATACTTAAGGAGAAGGGGCCGTATGAGATTGTTCGGGAGAAGGGTTTAATCAAGATAGATGATCGTCAACTGTTAAGTAGAATCGTAGATGATATCTTTGCTAGGAACAAGAAGGTTGTGAGAGACGCTTTTGAGAATGATAAGGTTGTCCATTATCTTATAGGTCTCCTAATGAAGGAGACGAGGGGTAAAGCAGATCCTATTTTGGCCAATGAAATCATAAGGGAGAAGCTTGAGAAGGTTAAGAGAGAATATGCTCTATAAATCTTCCTCTTCAAGATCTAGGCTGTCCATTAAAAAGCTATAGATACGTATTGCTGCTTCTCTATCAACGGTCTGTCCTGAGGTTGGACTTAACAGGCATATCCCCTTTAGACTTCGGTATTTAGCGATTCCCAGCAGTAGTCCTGGGACCCCTATTATGTTTCCACTATAGATTAATGCTCCTTTACTGACCATGTTGAGTGTGAGGTCTCTGGATGTTGAGGCTACATATATTTCTCCTCTGGCATGCGGAGCTGGAACTCCATCAACGGTTACTATAAACTTGCATCCGAGCTCTAATATGAAATCTAGAATCTTCCCGCATATCTCATGTAATGCTGGAATATCGTTTAGTTGAGGCAGGGCATCTCCAGTTAAAACTATAAAGTCTCTTCTTCCCATCTTGGCGGCGTAAAACTCATATTTTGGAGGGTGGCATGTTCCGTCACGGTTCACGAAAACATAATCTGGGAAGGCTGGAGAATACATCTCTGCAAATAAGCTGGACTCTGAGGAGTCTATGAATAGTTGAGCTACGATTCTACCTATGTCTCCTATGCCTGGTAACCCGCCTATCAAAATAGGATTGTTCATGTCTGGATTGGAGATCATATGAATGTATGATTCTTTCAATATTTGATCACCGGTTACTGTACAGTGTTTTTCTACTTAGCCTCTCCATTAAATGTTCAAGGTTGATCTCGAATGCTCCGGTTGGATTCTCCAAGTCGAAGTTGTTCAGCACTTCCGGATGTATCTCACCTACTATTCCTATTCTCTTCTCTTCAATTCTTATCTCTGCTGCTCTTCCATCGATGAAGCTTGGATGAGAAGTGGATTTAACCGTGAAGTCTTCTATCCCTAAGTTTCTAAGTAACGCTTCAACGTATGATCTGGCTTCAGTAAAGTTGGCTGTTGGATGAGATGTCACCGCGGCAACATGCAGTTCTCTTCTCGTTCGGTTTTCAGCTTTCTCATCTATTATTATTACGTCTGAGACTTCAAATAGATTTTGAGGGTAGCTCTCATGTTTGTTCTCGGATAGATTCTTCATTAGGCATGGTAGAATGGAGTCTCTAACTATGGAGTACTCAGATGATTTCGGATTCGCCAGTCTGATAGGTCTCTCCTTCTTTATCCTCATCCTATTATACTGTATATCCTCGTTTGTTAATATGAAGTTCATAACCTCTGTGAATCCTAGACCTATCATTATCAGTCTAACCTTGTTTGATATGATGCTGGCTGTATGGCTGCTTCCCACAGTTACTGTTTGAGGTATTGTAGGCTCAAAGTTGTAGTATCCATATCCAATAGCTACCTCCTCCACTAAGTCAACCATGTGGAGAATATCTATTCTGTATGGTGGAATCGAGACTTCTAATATGCCTCTTCCTGATGCTTCAGCATCAAGTCTACTCTTCCTTAAGCATTCAATTATCTCGTCTTCTTTAAGTCTTAATCCTAATAGACGGTTAGCATAGTCAGTTTTAAGAGTCATCTTCTTAACTGTTAGGTTTGGTGTGACTTCTTCTCTGTTAGGATACTTAACTGAGACGCTCTCTATTCTTCCGCCCATATCATGTAAGGCTGTAACTAGAATGTTTAGGCTCTTATTTACGGAGGATCTGTCTAGTCCCGTTACTTCTATGAAGAGGTTTCTTGTTGAGCTTGTCACCCTTGTCAATTCTCCGTTGATGATTGGTGGGAATGAGAGGACGTTTAGATCTCTATCAACTATGACCGGGTAGAGTGGAGATTGATTTACTAAATGTTTATATGCGATCCCCTTTTCATGCTCTTCAAGTATCTCTCTGAGGGTCATCTTCTCATTCTTTCCAAGCGGTATGAATGATATTGAGTCCGGTGGAACGGCCTTATAGGTGAATGGCGGATTAACCGAGTCTAAATCATGTACTCCAATCGATGATTTCCTGCGATCCCTCCCTACTCCCCAATGGAGATCCTCCTGCATCTCCATGAGCTCTTTAACATCTTCCTCATCAAGGTTTATTCCTCTTATAACTGCGCAGACAATGTATGGTCTTACATTCTCAACTGATGGATCAACGATTAAGGATATCTCTCCATCTTCAGCCTTATATCTTGGTAGTCCAGTTTCCCATCCGAGAAGTCCCTTAAAGGCTCGTGCTATGCCGGCTTGACTTGAAAAGTCCATTCTGTTCGGGTTATATTCAACCTTTACGTAGTTGTCTCCTATCTCCTCTATGTCTAGGCCGAGCCACGGAAGCCATTTAGTCATCTCTTCAATGCTGACTCTCCGTCCGATAAACCTGCAGAATCTATCTCTGTCTATGGTGATTACTGGCATATTGGACTCCTCCTAATCCATCCTAAATCATTCTTGTATAGGAAACGGACGTCATCTACTGCTAGTTTCAACATTATGAGCCTCTCAAGCCCGCCTCCCCATGCTAATACTGGATGTTTAATTCCGAGGGGACGTAGGACTTCAGGTCTAAAGAGTCCCATTCCACATAGCTCAAACCAAGCCTTTAACTTTGGAATGTAAACTGTTGATTGTGCTGATGGTTCCGTGTATGGGAAGTAGCTGGGCCAGAACTGAACCTTCTTTAATCCGAGCTTGGAATAGAATTCCTTTAGGATACCCATCAAATCTCTTAAGGTCACCCTTCTATCCATAACTATCCCTTCGATCTGATGGAACTCTGCTAAATGTTTATAGTCAACCTTCTCGTTCCTGTATACTCTATCTATAGAGAATACTTTTAATGGTGGATCCTTATGTTCCGCTAGATACTTTATTGTCACAGCCGTTGTATGAGTTCTTAATATCAGCCTTTTAGCTTCTTCTCTCTTCCATTTATATCCCCAGCCGGTGGATCCTGTTGTCCATCCGTTCTCATGGGTTTTCGCAACCTTCCTCACAATATCCTCTTTAGGTAGATCCCCCATGCTTGGATATGTTAAGTAGAAGGTGTCCATCATCTCTCTTGCCGGATGGTCCTGCGGTTGGAAGAGGGCGTCGAAGTTCCAGAATGCCGTCTCAACTATTGGTCCGCGTATCTCCGTGAATCCCATCTCAAGGAATATCTCCCTAATCTCTTGTATTACTTCCTGTGCAGGATGGATCTTTCCCGGATATATTATTGGACCTGGAGCCTCAACATTAAACCTTCTAATTCTAATCTCCTTCCATCTTCCACTTCTTATGATCTCAGGCGTTAATTGGCTGACTTCTTCAATTAGTTTTATACTTGTCCTCGCTAGCTTCCATCCCTCATCAGTTAACTCTAACTCTCTAGTTATCTCTTCATCAACCTCGATTATTCTCCTTCTCTTCAGTGTCTTTATGATGTCTACTGATTCTCTGTCCAGTTCATCTAGGAACACTGAGCCTCTCTTATTTATTGTCTCTATAACTCTCTCATCTAATCCTCTTTCGGGTTTGCCTATAATCCTTAATCTTCTATTCTCCTTGTCTATTCTAGCCCAGCCTTTACGGATCATCCAGCCTAGGGCGATTGTGGCTATCTGCCTACTTAAATTAGATGCTTCTATAACCTCGTCTATGGATGCTTCTCCACCTAGACTTATCAGTGTATTTGCGAGGGTTCTCTCCGGCAAGCCATGTATAGCGTATCTCTTCCCTTCATCGTTTAAGTAAATTCTCATTCTTTTAGATTCGTGAACCTTTATGAGGCCTCTTGTTTCTAGGGAGAGGGCTGCGCGCATAACAGCTGCATGTGCCAGATCAGCCTCTCTCATTACATCTTCAACTGTTCCCTTCCCACCGGCATTCTTTAACGCGTTTAGAGTTTTTTGTTCATTCTCTCTTAACTCAGACATTTAAAGCCCTCCGTGGATCTAAGGATAAAGATGATAAGGACAACTTGTTGATAAACATTTTATGGTTTTATAGGAACCTCGATAGTGCTCTAGAAGGTTTACTGGCATGTTAACGTTTATTGATTGGCGGATTAATGAAATTGGCGTGGCATCCCTTCTCCACCATTATCCAAAACTATTTTCCATGTAGGGTTATTTATCTCTTTTCTTTATATTCACTGAACATCCATGTGAATACTGTATAGAAACAGTTAAA